>NZ_JCAFUN010000004.1:0-277432 GCF_059371375.1 Stenotrophomonas sp. YJH_SMC_64
CGAGTACGCTTCGTCAGAGCAACGTGATGCCGTGCTGCCTGAATGGCTGCATTACTACAACTGGCACCGACCCCACATGGGGATCGGCAGCCAACCGCCTATTTCCAGAATCCCGCTGAACAACGTGGTGGGTTTACACAGCTAGCAGGCGTGCCAGCGCTTCCGCTTCGTCGGGTGAAAGGCTGTCGCGATAGGCCTGGTCGGCGATCTCGCGCTCGTCGCGCCCGTCACCGCCCTGGATGCTCAGGAAATCGGTGACCAGTGCTACCGGAATGCCGGACGTATCCAGCGCCCAGTAGCTCGGATAGACGCCGTCGCCCCAGCCGCTGGTGAATACGACCAGGCCGTGTGGCGAGTCCTCGCCCCAAGGGCGGTACTCGGCGCCTTCATCCAGGCCGTCGTGGTCGATCAGGGCATCCGACCACGCATTGTCTTCGTCGCCATCGGCCTGTTCGATCAGGGCCAGCAGTGCCTGCTGGGTGTCGGTGTCCATGAAACAGCCGATGCCGGCGTCGACCGGATAGCCGATGAAGCTGTCCTCATCCAGGCCGGTCAGGTCCTGCGTGGTCCAGCGCGCCATCTGCCAATGCAGGGCAGACGCAGTGAGGGCTTCGCGGGGCTTGAACCAGACCACGGCCAGTGCCGGGCGGCCGCTGTGCACGATGATCTCGACCGGATGCCGACCCACCGGAGCGGTGTAGTCGGCCAGCGCGGGCGCCTCGGACTGGACCAGCGGATCGCAGACCACCAGATGCCCGCTGCTGACCGGCAGGTGGCCGGCGAAGGTGCGGTGCAGGGCCACTGCGGCCAGCTGGGTGTCGTCCAGCAGGGTGGTGCGCAGGTTGGCCAGATCGAGGTGGGCCATGGGGGATCCGATTGCAGTGGAGGCCCCACCGTGCCGGATGCGAAGGGCGGGAGCAAGGGTGGTCTTGGGCAAATGGCCTTCACGTGCGAGAATACGGCGCTGCCCGGGCGACCGGGACCCGATTGGAGAGATGGCCGAGCGGTTTAAGGCACCGGTCTTGAAAACCGGCGAAGGGTCAAACCTTCCGTGGGTTCGAATCCCACTCTCTCCGCCAAGGTAATTCCTAAGCCCCTGTTTTCAGGGGCTTTTTTCGTTTCTAGGCCGCGCGTCCCATACTTTGACCCACATTCTGTGGATTCGTGATCGAAGCGATGAAACGGTCGATCTCCTCTTTCAACCATACCGCACGTGCGCCGATCTTATACGGCTTCGGGAACGTGCCTTCCTTCACCCGGCGATAGATCGACGAGTGGCCCAAGCTGGTGCGCACTGCGACGACTTCGATTGGTTGCAGGTCGGCATGCAGTTCCGCAACAGTGATCTCGCGCGTCTTGTTCGTAGCCATGTTGTCCTCCTTCAGTTCGTGGCCAGCGCAGCGCGCAGCTGCTCGGTGGCGGTGTTCATGCGATTGCTTCCAGCGGCAGCCCGTGCTGGTGGCCAGAATCCTGGGCTGCGGGGGAAATCCATAGACATTCAGTGCGGGTCGCCCCGCCACGTCCCGCGCAAATGCGCGCCGTTGTCTCGACCCGTTGCCATCCGGCCAATGTGTCGTCGTACAGCTCCGTTCGATATCCACTGACGACAACCATTCCACGCAGTGCGAGCAGCGCAGCCAGCAGCTCCTGGTGATCCTCGAAGGCCATTTCGTGCTTGTAGTAGCCAGCCTTCCCGGCCTGCATCACCCGGGTGCTGTGCACGTAGGGTGGGTCGACGTAATGGAGCGTCTGCGGTGTGTCGTGCTGCCGCATGACCTCGATCGCCGGCCGGTTCTCGATAAGGACGCCGCTGAAGCGCTCCGCGATCGCGGCCAAACCATCGGGGAACTTCAACCAGTGATGCTGCGCGGTGCCATAGGCACGTTGCGAGTCGATGCGGAACCCGGTCTTCCCCTTCGTCGCGCCAGCAGAACCAAAACCCATCTGCGCACGCACTACCAAGCGGCGGGCGCGCTCCACTGGATCTGTAGTCGGCTCCCACGCCTGGTCGAACTCGGCGCGGGCATAGGGCGTCAGCCGGCAGGCTTCTACCAGTGATTCGCGCTGTGCTATGTCCTGCAGGACGCGGAAGAAGTTCACCACATCCCCGTCGAGGTCGTTGTAGACCTCGGCATAGCTGCGAGCCTTCGTGAGTAGCACACCTGCGGCACCTCCGAAGGGCTCCACGTAGGTGCGGTGCGCTGGCAGATGCTGGTGAACCCACCCGGAAATGCGGAACTTCGCACCGTGATATCGGAATGCGGGAGCGGCGATCATCGGAACATCTCCAGTTGCCGAGGCACGGTCGGACGACGAATGGCGTAGGGGCTGGGATCTCGCTCGTTGAGCAGGTCCTGGGCGATATGGAAGTGATAGCCGCGGCCGTTCATGTCGGTGATGCAGACCATCGGGAAGTAGCAGACCGCGATGGCCCCGGAGCAGAACAGGTAGTAGCCGCGACCACACGGCGCGCGGCCGGCCTCGGTGCTGCTCACCAGCATGTCGCGCGTCCAGCCGGCGGCGATCCGGACGGCTACCGCGTTCGATGCGATCTCCCATGCTTCATCTCGGTCCATGATCCGCGAGGACGCCATGCCTATGGTTCGCAGTGCGGCGTCCATGTCGCCGGCAGCGAGCGCCTGAAGCGCGTGGCCGCAGGCCTCCCACAGACGAGCGTCCTGGGGGGCGATCGAGTCGAGCCCGATCCCGGACATGCTGGCCAGCTGCCGGCCGACCTCGCGGTGGTCGATTGCCTCAGCCATGAGCGCACCTCCGCCAGCACCAGCGCAGCCCATTGCGCGCGGCGCGGCATGCGCGGCTGATCGCCAACAGGGTGGCGCTGCCGGCCGCAAACCCGGCGAGGGCGAACACGTGGACCACCGGGGTCGCGAACAGCCGGCTAGTCCGGGCAGGTCTGCATACGCATGCAGCGCGTGGCAGAATCGGCTCCAACAGGGAGGGGTTATGGCTTTCGAGATATGCCCGCAGGCTGCGGACTGGGGAAACTGGGCTGATTGGGCTGCCGTTGCAGTCGGGGCAGTGGCCGCATTGGCCACTCTTCTGTCCGTCGTCGTAGGTGGGTTGGCAGCAGCGGCGACAGTGGCAGCCGTCGTCGTTGCAGTCAGAACCAGCCGTACAGCAATCGACGAGGCCAGGAGGATGCGCGGCGAAGACCGGGCTCATCAAGCAGAGGCCGAGCGTCGTCGTGCGGTTGCGCTCGCGCTCACCTTTGACCACGAGTTCTACTCGCTTGGCGGCTTGCTCAAGGCGATCGTTGATGAGCTCGATCCACAGGAGTTCACGCAGCAGCCGCAAGAGGCACTTAAATGGTTGGTTTCCCAGATGCCCACTGACCCTGTCCCGCTTCTGACTAGGTTTGCGGGCGACCTGGATGCCTTTGGGCCAAAAGATGCAGGCGCGCTGCTCGGGGTGCTGAACGGTTGGCATGCAATGGAGCTGTCCTTGGACGATGAGGAGATTCGCTCGTATGAAAAGCTCCAGCTGCATAGACTCCTCCATGCAATGCGTGACGGACTGCTGACTCTCTTGGACCAACTCCGCGATGCTCGTGAGGTCACCATTCGCTGGATGGCTGAGGTGAGAAGTGATCCGCCCGCCACTGATTGGTAGCGGTGATGGGGTCGTCAGCTCTGCCAAGGCCTGGCCGGTAAGGTCTTCGGGGCAAAATCTGAGGCTCGGGCAGTAGGAGCCGTCAGCCATGTGCTGCCTCCCAGGCGACAAGCGCCTCAGCTGCAAGCGGCCGCACGAACCATGCCGCTGGGCCATCTTCGGTATCACCCAGCCAGACCAAGCGCCAATCTGCGCCGGGGCCAGTGGGCCGCCACGCGCGCATCTCATCCCAGTAGCGCTGGTCCCCGGTCTCCACGGCTTCTTCGGTAAAGTCGCCAAACGTAACCTGCAGGTCGAAACCCTGCGCAAGCAACAACGGTCGCAGCGATACCTCGCGACCGTCGGCCCACGCCGGCACGTCCGGATGGCACGGGATCTCGCCCTCGGCATTGCGCGCCGGGAGTCGACTCGGGTGATACAGGCCGCGCCATGGGTCCGCCGGATCGACGACGGTCCGAGTCTGGTTCCTGACCAGCTCCAGCAGCTCGGTCGCTTGCGCCAGCCTGGCTCGGGTGGTGTCGCAGAGCGGTGTGTCGCCGTCCTGCATGCTGCTGCGCAGAGTCGACAGATAGGCGGTTACGGCGGCTTCGAACACGCGCAGATCCTGCAGGCGCGGTAGGCGGTGGTGCAGATCCCTCAGCGCGGTCTGGGCCTGGCCGAGCGTGATGGCCTTTGCCTGGTTGGGCAGCCACACAGCCTCGACAGCGATCGCGCTGATCGTTTCGAACGCGTCGCGCAGAACGGGGCAGTTCGTGGGGAGAGTGGCAAGTTTCTCGGTCATCGGCGGGCCTGCTCGAATTGGGTGTCGGTGTTGACGAACGCGCCAGCGAGCGGCGCTACCTGAGACGCCTGCTCGGCGCCAGCGGGGCGAAGGGGGAAGGGCGGGGCGTGGCGATAGCGGCGGTTGGGGTCCGATGCGAACTTGCCGCCTTCGATGCGAATTACCTGGTACTCAGGGAACGCCTCATCGGGCAATGCTTCGCGTGCCTCCTCCATCAGAGCGACAAGGCGCGCCTGCCATTCGACCGGCATCGACTGCAGGGTGCGTCGCGGCACCACGTGATAGGCGGCGCGACTGAGGCCGAAGGCATGCCATGCCGGGCCATCGGAATAGGTGCTACCGGGCCTGCCGGGCTCCGTGACGGTAGCTGCGTGCGATTCACTGCTCATGCGGGCCTCAGTCGATGTCATGGGCTGCCATACGCTCTGCATAGCTGCCGTGGTTGGCGGCGTGACGGCTCATCAGTGGGCGAAGTGGGGTGTGCCCCAGCACCTCGATGTGCCCGCCTGCTGCGAGGAAAGCGTCCAGGTCCTCGGCCAGCTGCTGCCGGTCGAGTTCGCGGTATCGGATCGTGGTCGCCGCGTCACTGACCCCTGTAAGCGGACTAGGCGTGCAGGCCGGCTGCACCCGGACAGGAGCAGCGCGCAGCGGGGCGATCGCATGTTGCGTGTGGCTGGAGAGGCGCCAGCTTCCTCGCACGCCGGAACGGTGGCAGATGGCCTGGCCGCTGCGCGCCAGCCCCTTCAGCGTGTAGCCGATGGCCTGGTGGGTGCCGTTGATACGGCCAGCGGTCTTGATCTGCGCGACCGTGGCGCCTTGCGGGAACATGGACAGGACCCTGCGCACTTCGGCAGCGCGGCCGGTTTCCTGTGGACGAGCGCTCATGCGCGGGCCTCCGCAAGCAGTTCGCGCATGGCCCAGCCGTGATGCATTACCCTGGATGAGCTGTCGGCGACAGCATCGGGGTTCTCGGTCAGGACCAGTGTGTTATCCAGCGGATAGGTGCTATGCCCATCCCAGTCCTCGATCACGGCCTGTAGGCCGAAGTGTTCTCGCAGCTCCTGCGCGTTGGCGTTTTTTCCGCACAGGTGCGGCCCATAGATCACAACAGAACGGCTCATGCCTGGATTCCTCGCGTGCGGCGCGTAGCGCGGTTGATGGGGGAGGTCGACCGAACCCGCACACCCTGGCGGTTGAGCCAGCGGTGTGCGGCCTGTGCGGCCAGTCGGTTGAGGGAAAACGTGACGCCGCCGAGGGTGAGCGAGTGGTGCGATACCCCCACGCTCCGGCTGGCGCTGGCGGCGACCTTGAGGAGCGACTCGCGGGGCGCGGCGGTGTAAAGACCTGCCCATAGCCAGCCCTGGCACACCATTAGGACAAGCAACTCGCCTTGATGGTCGGTGGCGAATTGCTGCTCCACAGGCAGAGCGGTCTGCATGCTCATGCCGTGAGTGCCAGGTCGCGTGCCTTGGCTATCTCGGCCTCGGCGGCAGCGATACCAGTGGCGGTCAAGGTGGCCTTGCGCGGCAGCTGCGGGTCGTCGTACCTGATCAGCAGGCGCTCATCCAGCCAGTTCATAACGCGGCGCGTGAACAGCTTCTCGGGGCGGTTGCGGGGCGCGAACCCGTTGGCGGTGCGGTGGAGGGTGAGGTCGGAAGCGCCATGCGCTGCGAGCAACGCGGCTTTTTCCTTCGGCTTCAGTGGAGCGGCCATGGGCAGTTCTCCTGGTCAGGCAGCGATTGGCGTGGAAGGGGACTGGGCGGCGATCTCGGCCAGGACCTCGCCGCGATGGCGGGCAAGTAGGGAGATCGGAATGCGTAGGTGGGTAAGGCTCGCGTCGGTCCAGCGCAGCTCGGCCAATGCGGCTTTTTCCTTCGGTACTGGGCGGGTCGCCAGGCCACAGCGATGGCATTCGATGTGCAGCAGCGGCGGGCAGGGGGCGCCTAGGCGGTGGCCTGTCGGGGCGCCTTCGGTCACGACGATTTGCGGTCGGTGGCCGGGCGCACACAGGGGCACTGAGTCGGGGAGCGGACGAGCGGTCTGTCGCATGGTTAACCCCTCACCGAGGTGGTGAGGGCCCAGCGCGCCTTGGCCGCATTGCGGTCTGAGTGCGCCTGGTGGATTTCAGAGATGCGCAGCGGCACGACAACCGCGGCCACCAGCACAACAGCTGCCCAAGCGAGGCGGAGGCGCCGGCTCATGCTGCACCACCGATGGTCTCTTGCCGCAATGCCCGCAGGCTTTGGACCGGATGCGCTTCATCCAGCAGTTCGGCACAGTCGGCGCACGCGTACTGCGCCCCGCCGCAGCCGTCGATATCGATCCCAAGTACCCAGCCCTCGCGCCCTGCAAGGTCCTCGCAGTCGTCCGTGGTCGCGGCGCCCGGACTGTTGTCATCACAGCTGAAGCACCACAGATAGTGGTTCTTCGCTGCGAGCGCGGTCATGCCCGCACCTCCGCAGACATATCGCGCGAGCAGGCTTCCAGGCGGAGGCTGGCGACGCCCATCCGCCGGGAGCGGCGCAGCTGGTTGCGGTTGTGTTCGCCCTTGCTACGGACCCACAGGGTCCGAGCGGTGCTGTGATCGCGTGCTGCCACTGCCCGGAGGGCCTTCACGGCCAAAAACGGCAGCAGGCAGGGGCTTGGATCGGCGTAGCGATGAGACATGGCGCGCTCCTGTTCGAAGGAGGGCGCCGGCGGGTCACTGGCCGAGGGGGCGGCTACTGTCGGTCAGGGGAAGGGCCGGCAGGTTGGCGACCCGCCGGTCGCCCGCCAGCTGCACAGCTGGCAGGGCGGACTCTACAAACAAACTTGCGTCATCGTCAACAAGCAAACTTGCGTCGGGACGGGATTTCGCCCTGAACCCCCAACTTTCGGGCTCCTTGGGCCGAAGCCGAATGGGGTAACGGGTGCTAACCTCCCGACCTTCTAAGGAGGGAGGGGAGGTGTATGGAAGTGTTCTTCAGCACGCTGGGTGCTCTGGGTGTGTGGCTCGTGGCGCTGGCCGTGCTTGCTTTGGCCGTCATGGGGCTGCTTATGCCCTTGGCCGTGTTCGGCATCAAACCTCTTTTGCGGGTGCTCATTGAGGAGCAGCGCAGGAACAACCGATTGCTCGCGAGGCAGCTTCTGCGAGATCAGGGCATTCAACCGGAGGACGTGGCAGGGGTAGCCACGTCCAGAGATGATGGTGAGCCGCAGACGCTGCAGGACTTCATTCGCGAGCGTGACGGGCTTAAGCCGTAAGAGCAGCAATCAAGGGCGCGGCAAAACTGCGGCCATATTCTTGATGAGCCCGGTTTGTTCGAGTGGGAAGCCCTCCATGATGGCTTCCCTTGCTTCTTCCATTTCGCAGAGCAAGGCGCGCAGCTCTGTCGTTGATAGGTCGCTAAGACGCTGTCTCAGAACCAGGTGCTGATCAACAAGCCAGGCGAGCTGGAATGCGTCGCACAGCATGCGAATCCGTCGAATGTATGCCAGGGCCGTAGCGTCGCTTGGCTCATTTGCGTGGCACTGGCGCAGGCAGCTTGCGTCGGGCGGCCGTGCTTGCTGCCGGACCTTGTTAGCGAGTGCCTGCGCGAGAGCTTCCAGTGCTGCCGCTTCCTTCATGATCAACCCCCTTTGAAATCTGGCGCTTCCGCAGGTGCGCGGTAAAGTCGACCACGTTGTCCGGCGTGACTGTCTTCTCCTGACGGGCGGTCAGATAGCTGTGAGCCAAGATGACAATCGAGGCGTCGCTGGCATCCTCTGGATCGAACGGCGATCCAAGAGCGAGACAGGCCAAGCGGACAAGTTGGTACGACGCAGCAAGCGTAGGGGCGTCGAGTTGCACGGTTTGAGACTGCGCAGCTCGGGGTGTTGAGAGCGCATTCAGAGGCTCATCCTTGTGCCAGCCAAGGAACTGCTCGACCGACATGCCGAACGCGCGTGCCAGCTCCACCATGTACCTGGGGCGGCGTGTCGGAGTGTCTAGCAGCTGCTGGATATGCTGGTACTTCACGTTGGGCGCGCCCGCAGCGCGAACGCGGGCTGCCAGAGCCTCAACGCCAAGCCCGTGGGCCTCCATGAGGCCCCGTGTGATTTCACCGATCAACATGCAAGCAATCTTGCACTGTTGATTCGCAAGAAAGATTGCGCTAATTTATCGCAAGAATTCTTGTGAACGGGCATTTCATGACCCCTCTGCAACGGGCTATCGCGATCTGTGGGACCCAGAGCGACCTGGCGCGGCGTGTGACCGGCAAGCCTGCGACTGGCTACGTCTATCACTGGCGAAAGAACGGTGTGACCGAGGAGGTGGCGATTGCCATCGAGAGGGCGGTCGCTTCGGCGATGGCCGAGAACGAGGACGCCGCGAAGCGAGCCGATGCCCTTGGAGGCAAAGTGACTGCCGACGAGCTGATACCGGACGTGCGCTGGGAGCGTGACGCTCGTGGCGCCATCGTCGGCTATTTCAAGAGCGTCAGCGGCTCGCCGGGGGTGACCAGTGCCAGCCCGTGACCCAGCGCTAGTCCTCTCCATAGCTCGCTATGGCTGGGTGCGCGGCCACCAGCGCTATCGCCTGTTCCGGACCCGGCAGCAGATCCGCAAGAGCGGGGTGATGGTGGTCCTCTTGGCGATGATTGCCGTTCTTGCGCTGGGAGTGCAGCGGCGCCCACAGGATGGCAACAACCCCGCCTGCCCCGGTGCGAACGTCGAAGGATCGGATGGCCTGAAAGCGCATGCGCTGAGGGAACGTGATGATCTCTGGCATGGCAGCAATGTTGATCGCCGCACTGCCCAGCGCGGAACGATGAAATGCGCGGCATTTCAGGGGGAGAGCGCATGACCTGCCTTCGCTCTGATCTTCACTGGCGCGATGCTTTGAACAATGCGGTCTCGGGCGCGCCAGGTGGAGTGCAAGACGCGGCTGCACACATAAGCAAACGCCGTGGAAAGTCCATCAGCACTGAGACGCTTCGGAAGAAGCTGCGAGGAATCGAGGGCGAGTCCGTCTCGATGGAGATGGCCGAGATCCTAACCGAGTACCTGCAGCGATTCGTGGGGACCCAGGCAATGGCTACCGACTGGGTCTGCTCACTGGCCGCTCAGTTCGGCCTGATGGTCGACTATGTGCCCGCACCACCTCTCGCTGGTTGGCCGGACGAGTTGGCCGCAATCCAAGCGAAGCTGCTGGAACTGCACAAGCTGACAGGGCAATTGGCTGGCGCCGGTATTGATGCGCTCGCAGATCGACGCCTGACCGTCCCCGAAGCTGATCGTATCCAAGACCTCTCCCGGGAAGTCCGCACCCTCTGTTTCCGACTGGAGCGGAACGCGTGCCGCGCTGCCGGCCTGCAAGGAACTGAGGACTGACGTGGCAATTCACCACGCCCCCCGATCCAAGTATCGGCGGCGTGGCCGAGCCAGCGCTTCTGCGCGGCAAGCGATGGAGCTGGCCGCGCTTGCGTTGACTGACGCAGTGCCGGGGCTAGTGGGAGATGAAGCATTGGCAGAGCGCGAGCGAATTCGCCAAGAAACCGAACGCAGAGATAGCGCCCAGCGCCAGCTGGATGAAGGAGGTATCCGTTGGGTGTAAACAGATGTCTGCACCAGGCCCTGCTGATCGCACGTCAGCCGCGTACAGAATGGCGCACACAGATCGATCAGATTGCGGAAGCCTGCCAAGCGCCCGGCGTTTGCACTGGTGGCGTCGGATGCCGGCAGCGAATTGCCGAGTACCTGCGATTGCAGTGGTGGATGATCGAGCGCCGCGAATCCAAAGGCGGGGGGCGACGCTGATGGCGAACAGCCAGGTAGACACCGATGCAATCCGCCAATCCGCAGACATCGCAGATGTTATCGGACGCTACGTCAAGCTCAGGCCAGCCGGCCGGGGGGAGTACAGCGGGCTATGTCCCTTCCACGATGAGTCGTCGGCGAGCTTTACCGTCAACGAAGTCAAAGGCTTCTATCACTGCTTCGGCTGCGGTGCGCACGGTGATGTGATCGGTTTCCTGGTGAAGCACCTACAGGTCGGATTTCTTGATGCATGCGCGCAGCTCACCGGTGGTCAGCTGGGAGTTGCGGCTGAGCGAGAGAAGCTGCCAAGCCAAGATTCGTTGCGGGTGAAATGGGTGCCGATCCTGCCGGTGCCAGATGACGCCCCGGCGTTGCTGACCGACAGCGGCTGGACGGTGCCGATCTGGAATGCCAAGCGCGACAAGCTCCGCAGAATGAAGCCGGTCAGGGTGTTTCCCTACCGCAACGCTGAAGCGCAGATACTTGGGTACGTGTTGCGTTGCGAGTTCATTGATCGCGACAGCCGCAAGCTGAAGAAGTGGACGCCTCAGGTGACCTGGTGCGTTGGGCCGGATGGGCAGAAGCAATGGTGCCTGGAGAGCTTCCCCGGCGCGCGGCCGCTGTACGGGCTGGACGCCCTGGCTGCGAAACCCAACGCACCGGTGCTGATTCCGGAGGGCGAAAAATGTCGGGACGTGGGGGCACGTGCGTTCCCTGGCTATGCGGCAATCAGCTGGTCGGGCGGCGGAAAAGCCGTCACAAAAGCTGATTGGTCGCCACTGGCCGGCCGAGACTGCGTCCTCTGGCCCGATGCCGACGCTCCGGGACAGCAGGCAATGCTTGGGTGGAGGAACGATGCCAATCAGTTCAAGCCAGGGGTCGCCCAGCTCTTGAAGCGGGCAGGCGCCAGATCGATCCGATTCGTAGATGTGACGGGCCAGCCTGACGGTTGGGACATTGCAGATGCACTGGAACGCGATGGCTGGTCGCCTCGGCAGCTCGCGGCTTGGGCTGCCAATCGCGTGGTTGAGGTCGACGTGGTGGCTGCCAATGGCGCATGACAGGAGGCTGGAAGAACGTCTGCTGCACTCCAACGCGAAGCTTGCTAGCGCCTACCGAATTGCTGCGCAGGCCGCACTAGATAACCCATATGAGCACTCTCGGCGCTTGCGCCGGGAGCGGGCAAGAGAATACCTGCGCCTGGCGCGGGGCTACGAAAAGGCAATGCGGCAATGAGTGTGGGAACAAGGCGCAAGATGACAGTGATCGATGGTGGTGGTGCGCCGCCGCCAGGCGGTGGCGGGGTAGATCCCAACTCCTGGAAAGAGCACCTCACCAGAAATCGCGATGGCAATGTAGAGGGGACACTGCACAACTTGATTCTGATCATGGAGAACGATGATCGGCTTAAAGGGCTGTGGTGGCTTAACGACTCCAGCAATCAGGTCAAGCTGCACCGAGATCCACCGTGGACCGGCGGCAGCAGGGACGAGTTCATTGACTCGGATGCCTACGAGTTGGCAGCTTGGTTACAGCACCCGGAGCGCTACTGGATGAAGTGCAGCGATGACCTGGTGTTGAAGGCCGTCATCGCTGTGGCGCGCCGCCACCGGCGTCATCCGATCAAGGACTACCTCGGTGCCTTGCAATGGGATGGAGTTCCCCGTGTCGAGCGCATGCTCGTTGAGCTGTTCGGCGCGGCGGACAATGCCTACAGCCTGCGCGCAGCGCAGTGCTTCATGGTAAGTGCCGTGGCTCGCATCCTGTGGGTAGACGCCAAGCAGCCCAGCGTGGGCGCGCAGGTGGACTTCATGCTGGTCTTGGAAGGTGAGCAGGGCAAGCGTAAGTCGAGCGCCCTACGTGCGATCTTCGGCAGCGAATGGTTTGTCGAGACCAGTGAATCCCCCAGTGGTAAGGACTTCTACCAGGTCATCCAAGGGGCTTGGGGCGTCGAGATCGGCGAGATGGACTCGTTCTCGAAGGCTGACGTGACAAGCGTAAAGACGGCTATCACCAGGCGAGTGGACAAGTTCCGCGCTCCCTACGAGCGCGTGCCTCGATCCTACCGCCGCGAATGCGTGTTCGCGGGCACCACGAACGAGCATCAGTATCTACGCGACCCCACCGGTGGGCGGCGCTTCCTCCCTGTGCGAACTGACGGCGACGTGCAGATCGCCCAGATCGCGACGTTGCGCGACCAGCTGTGGGCCGAGGCAGTGACCATGTTCGACGCTGGGTTCGAGTGGTGGGAGCTGCCAGCGGACGCGAAGGAAGAGCAGGCCAGCAGGTACGTGGGCGACAGCTGGGAGGGGCGAGTCGAGCAGTGGCTCGACCTTCGGATGGAGCCGAGCAAGTACCCAACGCGACTGGCGATGGCGTCGCAGATTGACTGGGCGACCACCGACAACCTCCTCACGTACGCCATCGGCTTGGACCCAGGCAAGCACGGCAAGCCCGAGCAGATGCGGGTCGCCTCGATCATGAAGACGCTGGGTTGGGAGCAGCAGCGCAGGCGTTGGCCGGATGACGGCAGCCGGGAGCCCCGGTGGTTCAGGCCTGGCCTCGCAATCGATGACTGGCTGGCAACCGTACAGCGGTCAACGCGGGAGGTGTCCAGTGGACCTGACTTCTGACCAGACCTCTCCAGCTTCGTCCACACCCGTCCGAACCACTGACCAGACCTGCCGCCTACTGCGGCGGCGCTGTCCTGACCGTCCACACCATTTCTCGCGCGCGTACATGTACCAACACACCGCTCCAGTTCTCAATTACTCAAATCAAAAGAATAGGTATGGACGGTATGGACAGTGTGGACAGCCTACTAACGGCGCGGGTTCAGGGCGTCCAGACCTTGCCTTGATGGTTTGGACGGTGCGGACGGGTGGCATGTTCCACGCGAATCATCGAGCGGTTGGTCGGTCGGGAGGGGCAGGGGGGAGAGGGCAGGCCGATGGGTCCTCCCCGGCCTCAGATTCCACGGGTATTCGGTCGCGCAATTTCTCGCTAGTCATGAAGCATTTCCAAGGGGGTTGTAGTGGTTTCTGATCTGAGCAGCCCGATGAAACAGGGCGCGTTTGGGGATCTGGTGGGCATTTCCCAGCAGGCGGTCAGCGACCTGGTGCGTCGTGGCATCCTCGCTGACGGTGCTGCAGGTGATGAGTGGTTGCTTGCCTACTGCGATCACCTGCGCGAGGTTGCTGCTGGCCGGGGCGGGGAGGCAGGCAAGGATCTGACTGCCGAGCGTGCCCGGCTGGCGCGAGAGCAGGCTGACCGCTTGGCAATGCAGAACGCCGTGACCCGGGGCGAGCTGGCGCCGGCACATCTCATGGAACAGGTATTGTCGAAAGTCGGCGCGCGAGCGGGTCGCATCCTTGAGACGATCCCGGGCACGCTGCGGCGCCGGCTTCCACAGCTGAAGGCGGCGGATGTCGAGGTCGTGGCTCAGATTGTCGCCAAGGCACGAAACCTTGCCGCGTCGATGCGCCTGGCCGACGTTGACGCTGACGATGACACCGATGAAGGCGCGTCCACGGCGGTGCCGGTTGATGCCGAGGACCAATGCGAATGACGCTTCTTCGTGGAATCGATGCAAGCCAGCTGCAGGCCGTGGAGCGCCATCTGCAGCGCGGGCTCGCGTCCTGGGCGGTGCAGGAGCCGATCACGCTGGAAGCCTGGGCCCGGGAACACTTCTACCTTTCTGCCGAATCGAGCTACGTCGAGCAGAAGTGGACCCCGTGGCCGTTCCAGCGCGGGATGATGGCAGTGATCAGTAACGACGACGTGGCCGAGGTCTCGGTGAAGAAGTCGGCGCGTGTTGGATACACCAAGATCCTGCTCGCTTTCCTTGGCTACAACGCAGAGCACCGACGTAGGAACCAATGCATCTGGCAGCCGACCGACGACGACTCCGATGACTTCGTCAAGTCGGAGCTAGAGCCCATGCTGCGTGACGTGGAGTGCATGCGGGCCGTGTTCCCGGCCTATCTCGCCCGCCACAAGGACAATACGCTGCAGCAGAAGAAGTTCATCGGATCGCTGCTGCGCGTGCGCGGCGGTAAGGCCGCGAAGAACTATCGTCGCATCTCCGTGGACGTAGCGTTGCTCGATGAGCTTGATGCCTTCGACAACGACATCGAGAAGGAGGGCGCGCCGGACTCACTGGCGGCCAAGCGCCTGGAAGGTGCGACCTTTCCCAAACTTGTGGCTGGCAGCACCCCGAAGCTCAAGGGCTTTAGCCTGGTGGACACTCGCTACTCGCAAGCGGACGAACGATTCACCTACCAGGTGCGTTGCCCCCAGTGTGATGACTTCCATGCGCTGACCTGGGGTGGGAAGGACGAATCGCACGGGTTCAAGTTCGAACGTGACGCCGATGGCGACGTTGTCCACGTCTACCACCTCTGCCCGCACTGCACCTACCCCATGACGCAAGGCGAGTACCTGCAGGCCGCAGAGCTGGGTGAATGGGTGAACTCGCGCGGTGACCTCTGGCTCCGCCCAGATGGTCGCTTCACGACTCCGGATGACCAGGTCGTCCCGGCGCCGCGTCATGTGGCACTTCACATCTGGACCGCATACAGCCCGGCGGTCGCTTGGCAGCAGATTGTCCGCGAGTTCCTGGAGGCGTTCACAAAGCACCAGGAAGGCGAC
Source organism: Stenotrophomonas sp. YJH_SMC_64 (assembly GCF_059371375.1). Taxonomy (NCBI): domain Bacteria; kingdom Pseudomonadati; phylum Pseudomonadota; class Gammaproteobacteria; order Lysobacterales; family Lysobacteraceae; genus Stenotrophomonas; species Stenotrophomonas sp. YJH_SMC_64. The sequence goes on from NZ_JCAFUN010000004.1 coordinate 14,840, forward strand.
GACAGTAAGTTGAAGGCGTGGACCAACACAACTCTCGGTGAGACTTGGGAAGGTGAGGTCGAGCGGACGGATGCAGATGAGCTGGTCAACAGGGCGGAGCCGTTCCCCCTGAAGATTATGCCTCGCGACTGCTTGTTGCTCCTGTGTGGCATGGACACGCAGGACAACAGACTTGAGGCCGGCATCTGGGGTGTTGGCAGAGGCGGTCAGATGTGGACTATCGATCACCGGGTGTTCTTTGGTAACCCAGCACAAATGGAGGTGTGGTCCGAGGCGGAGGCATTCCTGCGTGAACAGGAGTACACCCACGTCAGTGGCCGGGCCCAGCGAATCTATGCGACCGCCATCGACTCGGGTGGTCACCATGCCGATGCGGTGTATGCCTTCGCGCACAGGCTGAAGGCACTCCGCGTGCATGCCGTCAAGGGCGCCAGCGGGCAGGAGCGGTCTATCGAGAACGGAAACAGCCGCGTGAGCTACCGGTTCAACGGTCGTATCGAGAAGCATGGCCCCGTGCTGTGGCACGTAGGTACCAATCTAGCCAAGGACCGTTTCCAGGCGCGGTTGGATGTTGCTGTGCCGGGGCCTGGCTACGTTCACCTGTCGGACCAGCTCTCGCCCGAATGGTTCAAGCAGCTGGCGGGCGAGATCCGCGCCACGCGGCGGATGAAGGGTGGGTCCGAATCCAGGTGGACCGCGACGCGGAAGCGAATCGAGGTCAAGGACTGCCTGACGTACGAAATATGGCTGGAAGAGCGCCTCGACCTGTGGGGACCCAAGAAAGCGAAGTGGTGGGATCAGTTGGAGGAACAAGTGCAGCCCGAGAACGATCTGTTCAGTCTTCCGGCCGTAACAGCACTGTCGGCGGATGGCGCTGCCGCTACAGCGCCGGCTTCGCACGTGCCTGCGGTCGAGAAGAAGCCCACGCCGAGGACTGTGCAGGTAGCACGCGATTCCCGTGAAACGTCGCGCGATGGTTTCGGGTCGAGCGGTTGGAGCAGCCGCCTATGAGCACTTCTCGTGACATTGACGCTGCGGAACACCTGCGTCGCCTGGTGGTTCGGGGCATTGTCGAGCAGACAGGCTTGAACGAGGAACACGCGATGCCCTACGCCACGGCGGTGATGACAGTTCTGCAGACCGAGTACGGCGGCGAGCGCCTGCACATCCCCAAAGCAGCTGGGCAGGACAAGCTCTGCTCGCGCGTGGAGGTGATCCGCGCCGAGCTGGCTGAAGGGCAGGACTGGCGATTGGTCTGCCGCCGGCACGGCGTATCGAGAGCGGCACTGTATCGAATGTTCCCGGGTGGATTGCCCAAGCCATCCCGAGCTGGATGAAGATGCCAGCGACCGTCTCACCCTCTGGCAAAGATTGAGACGGTCGCTTCGTAAGTGACTGATTTGATATGGGACGAAATTGAGATCGTCTCATGCGGCTGGTAACGGTTGAGACGGCCCAGTCTCCAAACTGTTCCCATGCCAACACCCGCCCAAACCATGCTGGAAATGTACCTGGCCGCAGAGGCTGCGGTGCTGCAGGGGCAATCGTTCCGTATGGGGGAGCGGCAGTTGAACCGCGCCGACCTAGCTGAGATTCGCGCCGGCCGGCGCGAATGGGAAGCCAAGGTGAACATGCAGGCAAGGGGCGGTAGCCGCGTGTCCGTGTCTCTTGCTGATTTCAGGGAGCGCGAGTGAACCGCCTTGACCGCGCTATCGCCGCTGTGGCCCCCGGCTGGGGGGCGAAGCGCGCCATGGCGCGTGCACGCATCGCGGCCTACAGCAGTGCCTACGATGGGGCCACGCCCAGCCGCCTGCGAGAGGCTGCGCGCGAGTTTGGATCAGGCAACACGGCGGTTGCCAGCGGCGCGACCCGAATTCGGACCCAGGCGCGGCACCTCGACCGGAACCACGACATCGTGGTGAACGGCTTCAACCAGATGGTGCAGAACGTGATCGGGCGGGATGGCATCGGCATCGAGCCGCAGCCGCGCGACGTGAACGGCAACATCGTGGAATCCCTGGTTGATCAGATCACCCCCCTGTTGCGGGACTTCTGGAAGCGCCCGGAGGTGACCTGGTGCCATGACTTTGGCGCGGCACAGCGCCTGATGACCCGGACCCTATTCCGCGACGGGGAATGCCTCTACCAAGACCTGATCGGTCCGGTGCCGTATCTCGACCACGGCACCGTTGTCCCCTACAGCATCGAGATGATGGAGCCCGATCTTCTGCCGATGGATTTGAACGATCCCGGCCGGAACATCATGCAGGGCGTCGAGCGGAATGCATGGAACCGCCCCATTGCGTATCACCTGTACAAGCAGCACCCCGGCGACCCCAATGCAGTGATGCCCGAAGTAAAGCGCGTGAGCGCTGACTTCGTTCACCACGCCAAGATGGTTGATCGTATCGGCCAGGTGCGCGGCGTGAGCCTGCTGGCATCGGTCCTTACCCGCCTGGACGACCTCAAGGACTATGAGGAATCCGAACGCGTGGCCGCCAAGATCGCGGCCAGCATGGCTGCCTTCATCATCAAGGGTGATCCCCAGAGCTACGGCGAGAACGAGACGGTTCCGGAACGCAGGAGCATGCGGTTCCAGCCCGGCATGGTGTTCGATGACCTGGTGAAGGGCGAGAGCGTTGGCACCGTCGACACCAACCGCCCCAACCCCAACTTGGAGAGCTACAGAAACGGACAGCTACGTGCTGTGGCCGGTGGTATGCGAGTTTCGTTCTCGTCCCTGTCGAAAAACTACAACGGCACCTATTCGGCTCAGCGGCAGGAGTTGGTCGAGCAGTACGGCGCGTACGGCGTTCTCGCCTATGAGGTGATCTCGCAGATTGTCCGACCGATCTACGAGCGCTTCATCCAGGCTGCGATTGCCTCCGGCGAGCTGATCGTCCCGCGCGGTGTCTCGATGACTACGGTGACCGATGCGATGTACATGCCCCCGGTGATGCCGTGGATCAACCCGGTCCATGAGGCGACCGGCCTTCGCATGATGATCCGCGCTGGCATCCGTTCGCTCACCTCGGTCATCAGCGAACGCGGCGGGCGCATGTACGACACGCTGGAAGAGATCCGCAACGAACGTAAGTGGGCGAGTGACCTCGGAATCACATTGGACAGCGACCCGGGCCAGGTGAGTGACGCAGGCGTGGCTCAGGCGAGCGCCGATGCCAGTTCTATTTCAACCCCATCTGAGGATGTGCAATGAACCACCTCACCCGCAATGGCATTGCAGCCGCGCTTGGCGCTGTGTTGGCCGCGACCTTTGCATTCGACACAAGCGACATCGAGGCGCTGCAGCCAGAGGCCAAGGGAAAATCGGTCCTCGCACTGAACACTACCAGCGGCGGCGAGGCCGAGCTGCTGATTTACGGCCCGATCGGCGACTACTTCTGGGGCGAGGGCGTCACCGCCGCCAGCGTGGTCGAGCAACTGGCCGGCACCACCGCGAGCGTGATCAACGTGCGCATCAACTCCGACGGCGGCGTCGTCACCGACGGGTTGGCCATCTACAACGCGCTGAAGCAGCACCCGGCCACGATCAACATGACCGTGGATGGCGTTGCCGCCAGCATCGCCAGCCTGATTCTGATGGCCGGAAGCACCCGTCGCATGCACGAGAACACCATGCTGATGTTGCATGGCCCTCAAGGCGGTGGCTGGGGCTTTGCGGGCGACCTGCGCGAGCGGGCCGATCAGATCGACGTGTATGGGCGCCAGATGCTGGTGACGTACTCGGGCCGTGCCAAGAACCCGGCCGACATCGAGACGATGCTGACCGATCGCAAGGACCACTGGCTGACCGCGTCCGAAGCGCTGGCGCTGGGCCTGGTTAACGAGGTCATTCCCGACGTGCAGCCCGAGCCTGCGGACTCAGTCGCCGCAGCAGCGCTGCTGTCCTATGTGAGTGCGATCTCCGGCACCGAGGGCGCCGTGCACGCCTTGCTGCGCAAGCACATCCAGGCAACCACTACCGCTTCAGCCTTCGCCTCGCTCCGCGAGGTTCACCAGCGGGCCGTTGTGGCCCACCTTGAGGAAACCAGCATGAAACAGCAGTGCCAACTGATCATGGCGCAGGCGGGCACCGCTCCGGCTGCATCGACCCCCGCAGCCCCGGCATCGCCCGCACCCGCCACTCCGGTACCGCCGGTCGCAGCCGCTCCTGGCGCGGCCGCGCCCTCGGCGCCGGCTGCAACGGTCGAGCAGGTGATGGCGGCAATCTCGGCCCGCAACGCAGCCATTCGTACCGTCTTCGCCGGATTCCGCGAGGTCAGCGGCGTCCAGGCGCTGGAGGCGGAGTGCCTGGCTGATGCTGCGATCACCGAAGACGTGGCGCGCGGCAAGCTGCTGGCGAAGCTGGCTGCGAGCGGACAGCCGCTGGCCGGCGGCTTCAGCATCACGGATGTAGTGCCGGAGGAGGACAATCAGCGTCGCGCCAAGGTCAATGCGCTTCTGGCTCGTGCCGGCGTGCTGACCGGTGCGGACGCCGAATCCGCCCGCAATGGTAATCCCTACGCGCACACCACCCTGCTGGCGCTCGCCGAGCGCTCCCTGATCCAGGCCGGCGTGAACACCCGTGGCATGGACCGTGAGCAGATCGCACGCGGTGTTCTGGCAGTGCAGACCACCAGCGACTTCCCGGTCCTGCTGGAGAACGTGCTGCACCGCGTTCTGGTCGGAGCATACAACCTGCAGCAGTTCACCTGGACCCGATTCTGCGCAACCGGCACGCTGTCCGACTACCGTCCGCACAGCCGCTTCCACCTTTCTTCGTTCTCCGACCTGAAGCCGGTCAATGAAGCGGGCGAGTACGAGAACGGCGTGCTGGGCGATGGCGAGGTAGAGACCATCAAGGGCGCTCGTAAGGGACGCATTCTGCAGATCACCCCGGAAGTGCTGGTGAATGACGACCTGGGTGCGTTCGTGCGCATCACCACGGCGCTGGGCCAGGCCGCAGGCCGCACCATCGAAAAGGACGTCTACGACGTGCTCAAGCAGAACGGCGGTCTGGGGCCGGTCATGAAGGACGGCCACACGCTGTTCCATGCGGAGCACGGCAACATCGCCGCTGGCGCCGCCGTGTCGGTCGATTCCTTCGACGCGATGCGCCAGATGATGGCGCTCCAGATGGACCCGGGCGGCAACGACTACCTCGATATCTCGCTGTCTCGCTTCCTGGGCACGGTCGCCATGCACGGCCGCGCGACTCTGGTGAACAACAGCGAGTACAACCCGGACGTGACCGGTAAGTTCCAGGTGAACAACACCTCGCGCGCCACCTTCAGCGACATCATCACCTCACCGCGCCTGGGTACCGGCAAGGGCTGGTACGGCTTCGCCGACCCGAATGTGGAGCCGGTGATCGAAGTCGCCTTCCTCAATGGCGTGCAGACCCCGGTCCTGGAGCAGGAAACCAACTTCCGCACCGACGGCCTCAGCTGGAAGGTCGTCCACAAGTATGGCGTGGGCGCGGTGGGCTGGCGCGGCGCTGCCTTCAACCCGGGCGAGTAACCAACGATCCGGCTGCGGCATTCCTGCCGCAGCCGTTGTCTCCCCCTCCATTCATGCAAGACGCCAACTGAGGACCATCGTCATGGCGAAGAACTACAAATTCCCGGGAGCGGTGATTGACATCGTCGCGGCATCCGCTCTGGTCAGCGGGCAGGCATCCATTGTCGGCCAGCTGTTGGCCGTAGCGCTGGTGGACATCCCCGCTGGCACCAAGGGCAGCGCCCAGATCGAGGGCGTGTTCGAACTGCCGAAGCTTCCCAGCGCCACCATTTCTGCAGGTGCCGGTCTGACCTGGGATTCCCAGGGCGGGCAGGTGATCGTCACCGGCGCCGATGCAGGCGACCTGGAGCACTGCGCGGTCGCCATCGCAGCCGCTGGCGCTGGTAGTGCGACCGTGCTCGCAAAGCTGACGCCGGGCTCCGGCTCGTTGAAGTCGGCGTAAGTCTTGGCCGGCATCGCTCACATGTGCCTGGGTGGCGTGAGCGGTGCCGGTTCTTCCACAGCGGCAACGGGGAATCGCATGGGCACCACCAGCACGCCGCGCGGCGTACGCAACAACAATCCTGGCAACATCGACCGCACCAGCACGCCGTGGCAGGGTGAGGATCGGTCCGCCGCCGCCATCGCGCGCGAGCAGCGCTTCTGCGTGTTCCTGACGCCGCAGGCCGGGTTCCGAGCCTTGGCAAAGACCCTGCTCACCTACCAGCGCAAGCACGGCTTGCGTACGGTGAAGGAGATCATCGGCCGCTGGGCGCCGCCAGTGGAGAACAACACGTCGGCTTACGTCCAGGAAGTTGCCAAGGCGGCCGGGGTAAGCCCGAGCGAGATCATCAGGCTGGACAACCCCGTGACGTTGGAAAGGCTGGCTACCGCGATCGCCAAACACGAGAACGGCGGACTGTTCTGGCGACGCGAGGTGATCGCGGCCGGCGTCGCTGAGGCGCTCTCGTAATGGTCGGGGGCGAGGTTAATGCGCACGCACCTTGGTGGGCCGCTGGCAGTGTAGTGGCCCTCTGGCTCTTGCGAGAGACCTGGACGGTGCTGCTCTCGCGCCGGAAGGAGCGTACAGAGACTGACGCCAACGTTGAACTTCTGAACGGGCTTGTCCGCCGTGTGGACTCGCTGGAGAGCTCCCTCACCGCAACCACAGAGAAGCTCATGGAAGAGATCAAGCTGCGCATGGCGGCTCAGGAGGAGGCGCACAGGCTGCGTCTGCGCATTATGTCCTTGGAAGCGGCGATGCGAAGCGTGGGTGCGATTATCCCTCCCGAAAGTCCGGTGGTGTCGGCATGATCCGCGCCCTCATCATCGCCGTCCTTCTGCTGCTGGGCGTCGTCGTCTGGCAGCGTGGCTCGGTGTCCATCGCTCACCGGGCGGCCGACAAAGCTGTATCGAGCCGTGACGCCATGAAGAGGGAGCGAGACGCTGCCCGAGCTGAGGCCGATGCCGCCAACGAAACCCTCAAGGTCGAGCGTGGCAGTGCCGTCGCCGCAAGCAACCTGGCGTCCAAGTACGAAAAGGAAAAGAACGATGCACAGAAGGCATCTGATCGCCTCATCGCTGATCTTCGCGCTGGCAACCAGCGCCTGCACCAGCGTTGGCAAGCGTCCGTCGCAACTGCAGAACTGTCCGCGACCGCCGCTGCCGGCAGCCAGCTTGATGGTCGAACCGTCGACCGAATTGAGAGTGCGGGCAGAGCTATTGGCGCCGCAGCCCAGTGCGACGCACAGGTGAGAGCGCTGCAGGCATATGCGCTGCTCTGCTCGGGAGGTTCAAAGTGAGCGAAGCCGAGTTCCTGCGGGATCTGGATGCTTCCCTGCACGCAGCATTCGCCGTCGCTGGTATGGCGTCGGTCGGCACGCATACGGCGAAGAAGGGCGGTGCGGTGACCGCAAACGTGCGCGTGTACATCGACCGTGACGTTGAGACCATCGGAGAGCTTCGTCAGTTCGTTGCCGGTCGGGTCGAGATCGCTTACCTGCGTGCTGACGTTGAACCAGAGCAGGGCGACCGCCTGGAAGTTGGAGTCGCAGGGAGCGGCCTCGGCGTGGAAGTGTTCGTGAACAGTAAGAAGCTCAGCGACGACGGCTCCCGCAGCCGGTGGCTGGTGAACCGTGGTTGACCTGGCCGAGCCTTTGTCCTGGCAGTTGGTGGAGTTCCTGCGCGGTCGCGTGGAGCTGATCCAGAAAAGTGCTGGCTTCCGCACCGACATCGGCACCGGTCAGATCGTCGTTGACGACAGCGAAGTTGATGAAGACTTTGAGGGCCCGGCCACATTGATCTCTGTCAGGCAACTGTCCCGTAGTGGTGGGGGAAGCGCGCAGGTTACCTCGGATGCAGCGATCACCATCGAGTTCGAGGTCCCGCGCACCAGCAACCTCGCGAATCCGCGGCTGCTTGTACACCGTGCCAGGCACGACTTGATTCGGGCGCTCACGTTCAACGTGAAGACGCTGCCCAAGGGCATTACCAGTTTCGATCTGCTTGAAACCCAGATGGCATCCCTGGAAGACGACGCAGGGCATTCCGCTGTCGTCGCTCAGATCACCGCGCGGGCTGGTCTGACCGAGACCTTTGAGCCCGTCCCCAACCCGTAGGAGAAGCACCACCATGGCACAGCCCAAGGTCCGTAAATTCGCAGGCGATCTGCGCTTCTGGGAGCACGGCGCGAACGGCGCCAGGATTCCCGTCATCCCTGAGCCTGCCGACAAGTTCGGCAATCAGCCCCTGGAGCAGTCGTCGCTGACGTTCAGCTACGAAGCCGGTGACTCGGTGGAGATCAAGAGCAAGCGCCGTGACGCGCGCTATCAGCAGATCATCCACAAGGATTCCAACCCCGGCGTCACCAGCGTTTCGATCACAGCGTTGGAAGTGCCGACGGCCATCTTGGCTCGCATGTTGTACGGCACGTTGGTGTCCACCCAGGTTGCCGCCGGCACCGCCACCGACGTTTCCGTGACCGTGGGTAGCGTGGACACGCCGGTGAAGCTGCCGCACAACTTCCTTCTGGCCGACACCGAGCCGACTTTCAAGAAGGGGGCCGTCGACTTGGTCAAGGGCACCGATTACACCCTCGATCCGGCGCACGGCCTGCTGATTCCGAAGTCCGGCGGCCAGTTGCAAGCGGGCGATACCGTTCTGGCGAACTACAAGTACGACGCGTACCTGGAAACCGCCATCAGCGGCGGCACCACGCCGAGCAAATCCTTCCAGATCCTGGGCGACATGCAGGACCGCATCAGCGGTGACGAGGGCCTGCTGACCATCCCGAACGTCGACCTGACCGTGGACGGTGACGTGGACTGGTTCAGTGATGAGCCCATCCAGGTGACCCTGACCGGCCCGGTGATCTTCCAGGCCGGTGAGAGCGACCTGTACACCTTCAAGATCGCGGCGCAGGTAGCCGGCTGATCGCCGGGTTGACTCCAGCATGAGGAGGGCGCCAGCACGGCGCCCTCCCGATTCGAACCAGGAAGGGTGCCATGGCGTCCAATCGCAACAACAACCTGCTCAAGTTTTTCGTCAGCGGGCGCCGTGCGAAGGGCCTCCATGGCTTGACCAATCTTGCTGGCGACGTTCTCAATCGCTACGACCTGTCAGTGCAAAGGGCCTTCATCGGTCTGCAGCGACGGGCAGGCCCTGCGACCACGCAAGAGGTGCGGGGGTCCTACAACATCCGCGCGGCCGCGCTGAGGGGGAAGTACCGCGTGGAGACCGGTGAGCGCGGCTACTCAACGGGCAAGCGCGGCAGGGACGACTTCCTTTCGATCTGGGCGAGCACCCGGCAAATCTCACTTCTCGAATTCGGTGGCCGTTGGGCTGGCAGGCGATCGGTCGGCGCAACGGCCAGCATCGGTCTCGGCGAGACCAGAACTTATGACGGAGCGTTCATCGCCACAATCAAGGGCCGAAGGGCCATTCGAGTGCGAAGTTGGGACCGCGCGACCCAGAAGCGGGCGGGGCGAGGCCCTGTTCGAATTCTTCGGGGCCCAAGCCCCTTCGAGATGCTTTCAGGCGCTGACGGCAACAGCCGGGCTCTCGCAGCGCGCCGCCGCTTGATCGAACGTTTTCACACCACGTACCTGACTGAGTTGCGCCGCCAGTGGCGCGTTAATGGAAAGAGCAATGGCTGACCGGCTGGAAGAAGCAATCAGGGTTGTCATTGAAACCCAGGGGCGCGAAGGTGTGGATGGCCTGCGCTCGGCATTTGGCGAGCTGGGTGATGTCTCGGTCGAGACGGCGGGGAAGACTTCTAAGCTGCTCGATTCCCTGATGGGCTTGACCTCGGCGGCGGCAAAGGCCGACGCATTTGAGGCGATGCTGGACCAGTTGGGCGAGCTGGAGCGGGAGTTCAACGCCAACCAGCGGGCAGCGCTTGAGCTGAGCCTCAGCATCGGTGAGATGGAGAAGCCGTCGCGCGAGGTGTTGGCGTCGCAGCGCGACCTGCGCAAGGAGGGGGAGCGCCTGAAGAGGGCGCTGAACGAGCAGTGGGCCGAAGTTAGCAAGGCAGATTCGGAGTTGGCGGCGCTGGGGGTCAGCACAGCCGACCTGGCCGGCAGCCAGCAGCGCCTGCGGTCTGAGGCAGCGCGGACCACTGCGGCGCTGAGCGCGCAGGCAAAGGCAGTCAGCGATGAGGCGACCGCCAACCGCCGTCGCACGCAGCAACTCGCGGAAGGCGACGCCGCGATGCGCAAGCAAGCGGAGACGACGCGCGCAGCGCAGAGGGCCCTGGCGGAGTACCGTGAGCGTGCTGACGATGCTGCTGCCGGGAGCGCGAACCTGGCCGGGGCAACTGAAGGCGCGGCAGGCTGGCTGGGTAAGCTGAAGGGCCTTGCCGCCGGCGCGATCGCGTTCGTCGGCTTGAACCGAGTGGTTGACGGCATCAAGTCGATCATCAAGGAAGGAAGTGACGCGGAGCAGGAGGTCAACCAGCTCGATGCCGCCATCCAGGCGGCTGGCCGTAGCAGTGAGTTCACTGCTGAGAAGCTGCTGCAGCTGGGTAAGCAACTGCAGACCGGCCTTTTCGATGGAGGGCAGGTTAACAGCGCGATGGTGCGCATGTTGTCCTATACCAACATCGTCGGCGATCAGTTCCCCGCCGCGATGCAGATCACCATTGACCAGGCCCAACGTCTTGGCTTGTCGCTGGAGTCGTCGGCGGAGATCGTAGGCAAGGCACTGCAGACGCCATCGAAGGCGATGGAGAGTCTTAGCAAGCAAGGCTTCACCCTGTCCGACAGCCAGAAGGAGTTGATCAAGAACCTCGAGGCAACCGGTCGCGTTGCAGAGGCGCAATCCATCATCCTCGACCTTCTCACCGAGTCCTACGGTGGCGCAGCGGCGGCAGCCAAGGTCGGAACGATCGCGGGCCTCTGGAAGGAGGCGACCGATCGCTTCAAGGACTGGAAGCAGGAAGTCGCGGATCAGGGGGTGCTGGCCTACTTCAAGGATCAGCTGACGACGCTTCTGGCGACGCTGGATCGATTGGCGCAGGATGGGAGCCTTACCCGCTGGGCCAAGCAGACCTCGCAGGCCATTATCGGGATGGCGGAGGCGGTCAAGGGCGCTACGCGATGGGTGGCTGACCATGCGCGTGTAATTGGCCTCATGGCTGCGGCCTATGCTCAGTTCAAGGTCGTAGGCGCGCTGCTTCAGCTGAACGCGTGGAGGGCGGCGTTGCTTGCGACCACGCGCGCGCAACTGGCAAACAACGCTGCAGTCGCCGCCGGCAGTTCTGGCATCGGACGCTTTGGGCTGTTGCTCAGGGGCCTACCGAAGGCGGTTCCGATCGCGGTATCGGTGCTGGGGCTGGAGGCCGCGATGGGCGGCCTCGGCGTGCTCAAGACGGTTGCCCAGGACATCTGGAAGCAGCACGATCCTGCCCTGAAGCGAGCCGGCGAGGCGCAGCGTGCGTACATCAGCCAGGTTCGGGACTCCGCCTTGGAGCTTCGCCGCCAGGCCGTCTCATTCATTGAGTACCGCGACGTGGTGGTTAAGACCACTGAGGAAGTCGCTCGAATGGGGCAGGCTGAGCGGGAAGCCTATGCACAGCGCCTGGCAGGGCTTGAGCAGTACCTGACAGCCCAGGAGGGATTCCTGCTGATGCAGCAAAAGGCCGGCGTTGCTACGGCCGCTCAGCTGCAGGAGCTTGGCCTTGTGACGCAGCAGCTGCTGGTCGTGTCTACAGGGTACGCAGGACTCTCCAAGGCAGTGAACATCGCTGCGGATGCCATGAAGAGTGGTATCGGGGGCGCGGCACAGCTGGTGGTTGAACAGCTTCAGGGCGTGCAGAGCAATGCGCGCCTGGCCACCGATTCGATCAGCAAGATGATGGCGGGGCTAAATTTTGCTGATACGAGTAGTTTGGCCGCCGTTGGCACGGCGCTGGGCTATGTGGCATCGCAGGGCGCTGCGGCGGAGCGCAATGTTCGGGATGGGCTGCTGGAATCACTGCGAAGGCTCTCCGGTGAGGAGTTGGCGAGATTCCAGGCTGCATCCCAGGCGGCATTTGAGGCGCTGCCTCAAAGTGCTGCCAATGCAGCCGCAGTGCTGCAGACGACGTTGCTTGCCGCGATGGAGAAGCTGGGCGTCTCCGCGTCCAGGTTGGGTGTGCAGTTCACCGGAGCCGGCCGGGACGCGATCGCCGCGTTTGGTGCCGTAACCGAGAGCGCTGTTGCCACCGGCGTTCAGATCGAAGAGGCGTTCAAGGCAGCTCTTGGGAAGGTCGCTACGCTGGACGAGGCGAGGGCCTTGGGCGCCTTGCTCGAAGCAGCGGGAACGCAGGGCAAAATCGGGTTCGACGCGGCGGCGCGTTCTGCAGCGGCACTCAACGTGCGAATTCGTGACATCCAGGCATCGGTGAACCCTCTGGCCGATGAGTTCGCCCGCCTCGGCATCCAGTCGCAAGAATCCCTGAACAATGCCCGTGATTCTGCGAAGGCAGCGTTTGAGGCGATCCAACGGGGCGCTTCGCAGGGCAAGGCCAGCATTGAGGATGTCCGCCGAGCATTCGAGGCCTATGCGAGCACTGCTCGCGCAGCGGTGGCCGATAGTGATAGCTGGCGCCGGGGCCAGGTGGAGTCACAGCTCGAGGTGCAGGGGAAGATCCTTCAGACCGGGCAGCACCTGAAGGAGATGGGCGGAAGCGGAAAATCTGCAATGCAGCAGGTTCAGGCCGGCGCGCAGGAAGGTAAGCAGGCCGTGGGGCAGTTGGCGCAGGAAACGTCCCAAGCCGGCAATCAGATGGAAAACCTCGGCAATCGAGCGGAGAAGTCTGGACAGCAGATGGGCAGCGCTGGAAAAGCGGCCCAGAGCATGGCGTTCAGCATCGGCGAGGTTTCCGATGCAGCGCTCAAGGCGATGCGCAACCTGAGTGGTCCGAATCCGCTTCAACAGTTCGCGAATGCCCTCAATAGGGTCACCGCCCAGCGCAAGCAGCTGGCGGAGTACAAGAAGGAGCTTCAGGGATTGGCGGAGACCGAGGACGAGTTTGCCTCCTCCGCCAAGAGCCGATTGGAGTATCAGTACGACTTTCTCGGCAAGCAGGAGGTTGCCGAGGTCGCGGCGCTGGAAGCCCAGGTGCAAAGAAAGCGCGCCGAGCAGGATCGTGCGGCCGCCGATGCGATGAAGGAGCGGCGCAGGGCCGCTCAGGCCGAGGCAGATGCTCAGGCGAAGCTCGATGCGGGGCGGATACAGGCAGGCGCCGACAAGGAACAAGTGCTGATCATCGACTGGAAAGTGCCCAGCAAAGAAGTGGTGGCCGGAGCGACCGCCCAAGAGCTCCAGCAGGCCCAGAGGATCGCGAACCTGGTGACGCCGCTGGTGCTGACTGCTGTCCAGAAAAGCCGCTCGGTTTCGGTCAGGGGGCGTCGCTGATGACCCGCATTCTGCTCGCTGGGATTGAGCTGCCGGCCGATCTCCAGTGGACCGATGAGTTCACAGCATGGAGGGTGGGGCAGCAGGTTCGAAACAGCCTCAATGGGGCAATGATCGTGCAGGAGTCCGCGCGGCAGGCCGGTCGCCCCATCACGCTGCAGACAACCCGCGACGGCACTGCGTACGTCGGCGTGGTCGCCTTGCCCATCGTCCGCGCTCTTCAGGCCAGTGAGAGCGAGGCGCGCCTGTCGCCTCTGGAGTTGGTCATGCCTGCCCATAACGGCGGCGATCGCACCTTCCAGGTTCGGTGGCGTCGTGTCGATGGCCCAGCTATCGAGGTCGAGCCCACTCGGTTCGCCGTTCCCGCGCTGGATTCTGACCTTTTCTCAATCACTCTTCGCCTCATGACGGTGTAATCAATGCCCATTTCCGCAACCGACATTAAGCTCCGCCAGTCGCAGCGCCTCACAGACAATCCGGATGGTGGTGGCCGGATGATCCAGGCAGAGGTTCAGGACGGCGCCATGAACAATCTTTTCCCGGACATCGGCGATGAAGAGCGGACGACTGGCCGCGCCACGCTGCGCAAGATGTTCGTGCACGTGGACACTTCGAACGTTGATGTGCTGAAGGATGCTATCGGCGTCCTCATTGAACCACCCTCTGACCCGAGGGTGACGGTGAGCATGTTCGCAACGGGGTCCTACAGTGACGTGCGTCTGGACGCCAAGAACAGGGTTGAGAGCTACATCACCCGTGGAACCGAGTCGCGATTCATCCTGATGGGGAACCACTTCATCGGCCAGATGACGCTGCTGGTGTACACAACCGCAGACGCGCCGAGCCCTGACATCAATGACAACCTGTCGCTGCTGACGCCCGCCAGCTCGGGGCACGATGAGGGAGAGCAGTACGTGCGGGTGAAGTCGGTGCTTTCGCGCACGACCCGAACCTTCACAGACGATCAGGGTGCTTTCGAGCGGGATGTTCTTGTCATTGAACTGGTGAATGCCCTGCTGCGGAATTTCTACGGCCAGGAAGTCGTCCGCTACACCGCAAGCAAGCCGGCCACCCGTGTCTACGATACGAACGTGGTGGATGCCAACAGCTATCACAGCGTGAAGCGCCTTACTGCTGCTGGCAAGCCCGGCGATCTCTCCGTGTTGGTGGATACGCCGTACGTGCCAATCGTACCCACGTCTACCGCTGAAACCCCGGTGAGCGACGTGCTTGCCGGTCTGGGCATGATGAGTTTCGTTCCTTCCGGCGCGGCGGGAAGCCTGGCGCTCAACTTTGCGTCCAGCTTCCAGGCAGGCGTACCGGTCACCCGCTACCTGGGCACAGGAATGGCCGTCGGCAGCGTGAAGGTGGTCGCCGGGAGCGTGGAGCTGGCCGACGATGGTTCCGGATCGTTGACCTCGGTGGCGGTCACGCCCTGGGGTGGAACGGTCGACTATCAGGCGGGCGTGATCTCCGTCACCCATGCTTCTGGTGCGAGCGCCACCTCTATCAGTGTCACGGCAACCCCGGCCGGCGCGATCCCCATGCAGGGCTTTACCGATGAGATCGCGGTGACTCAGAACAATCAGGGCATGGTGTGGCTGATCCAAGCGACGCCATTGCCCGCACCTGGAACGGTGATCGTCGACTACCGTGCACTCGGTCGCTGGATACGCCTGACGGACAATGGACGGGGGCAGCTTGTTGGCAAGCCGGGGCAGGGTAGTGGCACGGTCAATTATTCGACTGGGTCCATCGTGCTCACCGCCGGTGCGTTGCCTGATCTGAAAAGCAGCATCATCGCCGCGTGGGGCACGCCTGTGATCGCTGAATCCCGTGTGGGGGATGCGGCCATCCAGCCGCCGGCATTGCACTTCGTTCTGGGCGAGGGCTCGGCTGTCCCGGGCACCGTCAGCATGACCCTGCGGATCGGTGGTGCAGACGTCGCGGTCACCGACAATGGGGTGGGCGGCATGCTGATCGGCGGTCAGGTGCGCGGGTCAATCGCGTACTCGACGGGTGAGGTATCGCTGCGGCCTGGCACCCTGCCGGATGCCGACAGTCGCCTGGCAATTACCTACGATTGGGGGCAGCCGCTACATGCTGCTCCGCAGCCGGTACCGGACGCGTCAGGCATCGTCTCCTTCACCTTGCCGCAGGGGCCGGTGCGCGCCGGCTCCGTTCTTCTCGATTGGTTGGTCAGCGTTACCCGTGATCGGGACGACCTGACCTCTGCTCCTCAGCCGATGCGCGTTGTTGCCAAGGACGATGGGAACGGCAACATCGTGGCCGTATCAGTGGGCGACACCGCATCCACGACGGTGCTCGGGTCCGTGAACTACAGCACCGGCGCGGTGTCGGTGCAGGCCGGAAAGTTCATGGTGCGCCAGGTTTCCTATCCGCAGTACGAGAACAGGTCCGGGAGGCTCAGAGTTGTAGGGTACGGCCGACTGGACGTGCTTTCACAGTTCTCGGCAGGCACGATCATGTCTGCGGCGTGGCTGCTTGCAGGGGAGAGTTCGCAGCAGGCGCAGGAATCGTTGCCGCTGCCCGCCATGCAGCTGCAGCTGACACCTACTATCAGCGACAGTGTTGTGCCCGGCAGCGTGCGCTTTGGCTTCCGTGGCAGGACCTACATCGACCGGAGCGGTGGGCTGTACCACAGCATCGACCCACAGACTGGTGCCGGTGTCTACGCCGGCACTGTGGACTACACGTCGGGTATCGTGAACCTCACTCAGTGGCAGCCCGGTGGCGGCAACACCGTACAGGTGCTTTCGCTGCTGACCCGGATCGCTGACCCGGGCGTGGCGTACTCCTTCTTCCGCGCGCCAGGCTCACCACTTCGTCCGGGTATGTTCACGCTGCGTGCCAACAGACTGGACGGCGAGCTGCTGACGGCGACAGCTGACATCAACGGTGACATCACCAGCGCCCAGATCCGGGGCCACGTGGATTGGGAAAGCGGCGTTGCGAAGGTGAAGTTCGGTCAGCTGGTGCCGGTCGCCGGTAATGAAGGCCAACCGTGGTTCGATCCCGGCCAAGTGGAAGGCGATCAGGTCTGGCGCCCGGCTCTAGTGCTAGCCGGCTCAATCTACATGGGAGCGGTGGTTTACCGGTCCATTCCGCTCTCCGAGGTGGTAATCGGCCTGTCGTCGGTCCGCTTGCCCAGTGATGGACGTGTGCCGGCATTCAAGCCCGGCCAAACGGTGCTGATTCATCACACCGCCAAGCACAGCGTCACGTCGCCGCAGGCGGGCCAGGTCGTGCCTTTCGGCCGCATGCGAATCGCCGGTGTCGAGGTCAGGGACTCCAAGGGGGCTCCGGTCGACAGTGCTTGGTATGCAGTGGATCCCGCGTTGGGTCGGCTGACCTTCAGCGACCCCCTGAATTTGTCCGCCTATACCCTGCCCATCGTGATCAGCGAGCGGGTCGAGGACCGCCGGCTCGTGGTGCAGCCTCAGATCACGGGTGAGATCGAGATCAATAGTGGGCTTACGCATGACTTCCCTGCAGGTGAGGCGATGATCAGTGCTGCGCTACGGCTTGGCGAGGCCAACGGATCACTCGATCTGCAGGCACGCACGGTGAACCTGTTCGATCAAGCGGCCTGGACTGGTGTTTGGAGCGATCTGCTGATCGGCAGCGCCGCACCTGGCACGTTCAACGACACCGACTATCCGCTGGTTGTGACCAATGCGGATGCCATTACCGAACGGTGGGCGATTCGCTTCAACAGCTCCACGACGTTCGAGGTGATGGGGGAGACGGTCGGCACCATCACGGCGGGGGCGGTGACCGCCGATTGCGCACCTGTCAATCCGCGCACGGGGCGTCCCTACTTCACGATCCCTCGGGCTGGCTGGGGCTCCGGGTGGTCTACCAACAATGTGGTTCGCTTCAACACAGTAGGCGGCTTGGCGCCGATCTGGATGGTGCGGACCACGCTCCCAGGTACGCCTGAAAGCGTCGTGGATTCGACTCGCTTCCAGGTCATCGGCAATGTCGCAGGAGTTCAAGCATGAGTCTCGTTCCAACTATTTATCGAAGCACCGATCCAGGTGCTCCGCTGCTTTCAGGTGTGCCGGGCGCACTGATCGCGCTGCTCGATGCCGTCCTGGTCGATGGCTATGGCGTCGGCGCGGGAAGAAAGGACGGCCTCGGGTGGAAGAAGGGATTCGGTGGGGTAAATATTCGTGCCTATCAGAACTCCCAGTCGTTCGGCACTGGTTACTTTCTGAGGGTGGATGACACCGCAGCAAGATCGGCGTTGCTGCGTGGGTACTCGTCCATGAGCGACTTGAACACGGGGGAGGATGCGACCCCCTCGCCTGCCCTCAAAGCGAATGGATCAATGTGGGAGAAGTCCAACGTCGCGAGCGGCGCGCTCCGGCACTGGATCGCGATCGGTACGGAGCGGTTCTTCTACCTGTTCGTTGACACTGGCGGCAACTACGGAACGCAAGGGTACTCAGGCACGCACGGCCACTATGCTGGTGACATCACGTCGATGAAGCCAGGAGATAGGCATCACTTCACTGTTTCCTACAAAGGAAGCGATAGCGAAGCAAGTAGCACGGTTGGCTACGGGTTCAGAGCGCGAGCATGGAGTGATTTTGGAAGCGCGGACACGCAGACATCCGCCTTCATTGGTCGGTCGATGTCCGGAGTTCCTGGGTCTACCCGCGCGTTTGTCTCGGCGTCAGCTGCCACTACCAACGGTGTTGCACTGGGTAGCCAGTCGAATTACCCGACATATCCGTATGCAGGCAACGGTGGGCTACTGTATTCGCCCGTCGATGTTCTTGAGAATGCAATGCAGCCACGCGGCTTTTTGCCTGGTGCTTTTGCTCCCATCCATCGCCGGCCCTTCCCTGAGATGACCGTTGTTACCGATGTGGATGGGTTGCCAGCTGGTACCCAGCTTCTGGCGAAGTGCGTGACGGTCGATAGTTTCGCGGGTGGCTTCAGCGAAACGTACACCGGCCAGATCCTGATCGATATCACTAACGCGTGGGCTTAGTCATGGCTATTGCTTCAGCGCGATACGGCGTGAGGTGGGCGCGGGTTACCTGGAACGTACCCCGTGCTGCGGTACTGCTTGGATGCCGAAGTTCCTCTGGACAAGCGTGGGCAGGGCCCGGCTATCTCGCCGGTGAGGCGCCGAAAACGAGCGATCCAGCTGAGCCAGACGGTAGGCTGCGCATTCTGAACCAGCCCGCTCAGGGCCGGATCATGGTCTTTGAGCGCGGCAGCGGCATTTGCGTGGCGTCCACGATGAGCCGCGCGGACGGCACTTGGAGAGTAGATCGTCTCCATCCGGCATTCCGTTTCACGGTCATCGGCTTCGATGACCTCGGTCGGCAGAATGCCGCAATCCAGGACTGGATTGCGCCGGCGGCGCGCGAGTAGCGAATGGACCAGCTGGGCAACAGGGTAGTGCTGAACCTGGGCCCGCTCGCTGCGGCGGGCGGTGCCCTGGTCGGCCTGAACCTGGGCGTCGACTGGTGGACGGAGGAGCCGCCGGAACCCGAGCGCGCCTACCTTCGGACGAATTCCTCGCTCTCATGGTCGGTGGCTCGCCCGCACGCAGCCATGATTCTGGTTGGTTGGGGAGGCACGGGTAGTGCATCGATTGTGGCCTCTTCCGGTTGGCGGGGCGCGCCGTGCCTGCAGGGGAGAGCCACAGCAATGGGGTGGGGTCTTACTCCATTGTTGAGCCGTGGAGGCACCCTGCGGTGGCGGACTTCGCAGGGCATTCTTCGGAGGTCAAATGCCCAGCCGTGGCGGTCCATGGACTTCGAGAGCGTGTTGCTGCTGTCCCGATGGGGCACGCCAGGCATCCTCGAGGTGGGCGGCGCTTTGCGCTGGTCTTCGCAGGGGCAGGTGACCGCGTCGACAGAGGCGCGTTGGCTTTCAAGCAACTCAGCGCGAAACCAATGGCAGGGGACCTGGGGGTGTGGCGATCGTTTGCCCCGCTCTTGGCGGTTGCGCTGGGGTAGTGCAGCCAAACTTCCGTGGATCGTGCGGCCTCCAGTTCCGCCCGATCCTGATCCCGAGCCTGGTTGGCCGGCCGGAAACGTGGTCGGTCTGAATCTTGGATGCCCTGTGGTTGGTGGGTTCGGGATAGTTCCACTCAATCTCGGCGTTGTCGCGTGCTACGCGGTACGCCCTCAACGAAGGACGTATGTCGTGATCAACACCGTGTCATTCGTACGGCTGCCGGACCGAATGCCGATCGAAGTAACAAGAATCACCCTGGAATCGGGCCGTAGCGCGTGGGGCTGGACGTTTGACTTTGAGCTTGCCGATCCGGCGCAGCTGGATCTCCTGAAACCCACAGCGGCGGGCCCGCGCCAGTTCGAAGTTGTGCTCAACGGCCATGCTTGGACTGGGATCGTGGAGAGCTATCAGAAGCAGCGGGAGTTCGCGGATGGGGCGGTACGCCTCAGTGGCCGGTCGCGCACTGCGCTTCTCGCTGCGCCTTACGCGCCAGCTCGGGTGAAGGTCAACGGCGATGATCGGAGCGTGTCGCAGCTGGTGGCGGAGGAGCTCGCCGATACGGGGTTCACAAGCCAGTACGGAACGGTCGACTGGATTGTTCCTGCGGGTGCGTGGTTCTACGACGCTAACACGCCTCTCGATGCCATCAGTGGCTTGGCCGAGGCAAGTGGCGCAGTGGTGCAGTCCGACCCAGCGCAGCCGGTGTTGCGGGTCAGGGCCAGCTATCCAGTCAGCCCGTGGCATTGGCGGGAATCACCTCCTGACCATGTTGTGCAGGAGGACATCGTCCTTACTGAGAGCCTCCAGATGCGCAGCGCGCCGCTGTACGATGCGGTGGTGGTCACCGGTGAGCTGCCGGGGAAGGGCATCACCTGCAAAGTGCGCAAGGACGGCGAGGCAGGTCAGCTGTTCGCGCAACAGGTCAGCAGCCCGCTGATCAATGTTGCTGCCGCCGGCGCCGAGCGTGGTCGGAACATCCTCAGCGATCGCGGTGAGCAAGCCGCTGTCGACCTCACCATGCCGCTGTTTCCCAAGCCACTTAGACCAGGTGAGGTCGGTCCTATCATGCCGTTGGACTTGGTGGAGGTCGTTGGCGCTGCGGGGAGATGGCATGGGCAGTGCGAGTCGCTGCGCGTTGATGTTGTGATCGATCAGCAGGCAGTGGTGATCGAGCAGACCGTAACCCTTGAGAGGCACTACAGCGATGCGGACTGATCTTTGGGATCAATTCGGCGAACTGGTCAGCAGCAGCCCTCGACTGCTGGCGACCGTCACCGCGCACAACAGTGATGGCACCAGCACGCTGACGACGTATGACGGTGTACAGATGCGGGCGTTTGGCCAGCTGCAGCAGGCCATCCCATACAACGTCTGGGTTCGCGGTGGTCGCTTGGTCGAGGCGGCTCCCAACCTTCCGGTGATGGAAGTCACCATCTAGCAAGACAGGGCGCTGCCCAGATGCCTGCAAGCATCCAGACAGCGCCGCAACACAGGTGGTCTCAGCACCTGGCATTGGCCGTGGCCCCGTCGCCCTCGCGAGAGCGGCGGGATTGTCGGCTTCCTCCATCGCAAATACTGAGAAACCATGCCCAAGCCCATCATTTCCTGGCCGGGCGGCAAGCGCCGCCTGCTGAAGCACCTGTATCCCCACTTCCCGATCCACGATTGCTACGTCGAGGCGTTTGCTGGTGGCGCCGCCTCACTGCTGATGCGGCCGTATCCAGCCCAGATGGAAGTGCTCAACGACATCAATGGTGAGCTGGTCTCCCTGTACCGCTGCGTGCGGCATCACCTGGACGAGTTCGTACGCATGTTCCGCTGGTCTCTGGTATCGCGGCAGATGTTTGAGTGGGCGCAGATGGAGCGGCCGGAGACGTTGACCGACATTCAGCGTGCTGCGCGCTTCTACTATCTGCAGAAGCTGGCCTTTGGAGGGAAGGTGCAGGGTCAATCGTTCGGTGTGGTCACGGCTGGAGGTCCGCGACTGAACCTCCTGCGCATCGAGGAAGAGCTGAGCGCGGTGCACCTGCGTCTGTCGAACACGGTGATCGAGTGCCTCCCGTGGCAGGAGTGCGTGCGGCGCTACGATCGGCAGGGGACGCTGTTTTACCTCGATCCTCCTTACTGGGAAACCGAGGGTTATGGCGTCGAGTTTCCCTTCGCGGAATACGAAGCCATGGCCGAACTGATGCGCACCTCGGCTGGGCGATTTGTGGTCTCTATCAATGATCACCCGCAGATCCGAGAGGTGTTCTCCGGCTTCGACCTGGTGCCGCTGCAGCTGGATTACACGATTGGCGGCGGCCAGGGGAGGGGAAAGAAGTTCGGGGAGCTGATCATCAAGAGCTGGGACGACAGCCAGGCATCCCTGCTGTAGGCATCACGCAACTTGCTGGAGCAGGTCTTCGTGGTTGTTCCGTGGTGTGTTGACCGCGCGGCTGACCCTATACGCCTCCATGAACGGAGGCGAGCTTGCCAGCAGCATCGCCATGGCATCGTCGGGGCTGGCGGCCATCCACTCATCGATCTGGCCGGCCTGCAGCCACACGGGCATGCGGTCGTGAATGTCGGCTGAGACGCCGCTGCTGTCGCCGGTGATGATCGTGAAGGTGCCCAGGTTGCCGTCGGGCAACAGTGGGCTGCTGTCCTCCCACAGGCCAGCGGCCAGCAGCGGCCCGGTGGCGTGGATGAACCAGGGGTCTTTCTTCCCGTCCTCGGGGCTCACCGACCACTCGTAGTAGCCGGCCATGGGGATGACGCATCGGCGCTTCTTGAACGCCGACCGGAAGGCGGGCTTGGTGGCCACGGTCTCGATGCGGGCATTGATGGTCGAGCCTTGCAGGCCCTTGGCCTTGGCCCAGAACGGCAGCAGGCCCCAAGCCAGTCGAGTGACTTGCCTGCCCTCGCCACGGTCCAGGATCACCGATGCTCGCTGGGTCGGCGCCAGGTTGTAGCTGGGCTGGATCTCGGCCAGGCCGGGGGCAAGGTCAGCCAGCCCCGGCTGGCCGAAGTCGATCACGGGGAGCTGGACGAATCGGCCGCACATGCGCGGGTCAGGCTGGTAGCGCGAGGGGTAACGTATACCCCAGCACGTGGTCGCATTCGACTAGGCGGGCGTTGCTGACGGCCTGGCGCTCGCCGCATCCTGCGCACGCGAGTAGGGTGCCGCCTGCCATGGTCTCTAGTTCAGGCGCCTTGGCATGGGTGATGTGCTTGCAGTGGTTGCAGCGGACGCTGATCGCGGTCACGCGTTCAAGGTTGCCAGCGCGGTCACGCACTGCATCAAGATCTAGAACGTAGAAAAGGCCTGTATCGGGCATTGCGGAATACCGAGAATTTTCGGGCATGCTGCCTTGGTCGCTGCCTCCATCTTGTGACGATCGTCCGCATTCAGCATCACGGTTTCCTGAATCGTTGTGCAAGTCGCCGCTACCTCACGTAAACGTTCTCATACCTCTGCTAGGGTCGTGCCTCATCAAGGAGGTGCGCCATGCCCATCAGGGCGGTTGTATACATGAGCAGCGCCGGCGAGGAAATTGCTGGCGACAAGCTGGGCCTGTCCAACGGAAAGCTGGATCAGATTGTGGACGACGCGGCCCGGTTCAACCGTAATGCTGGAGTTACGGGGGTGCTCCTCTTCGATGGCGAACGCTTCCTCCAATACCTGGAGGGGCCGGAAGACGGATTGTCGGTGGCGTACTCGAGAGTGCTGGGCGCGAGCAGCCACAACGGAATCGTGGAACTGCAGCGGGGCCGGGTGGGGCAACGCCGCCTGCCGTTCTGGCCGATGAGGTGGCTGCCGGTTGAGCGGCAAGAGTTGCGGAGATTGGCCCAAGCGGACTGGACCAAGTTCAACCAGCGCGGTGACGCGGAGGACGCAAATCGAACTGCGATGGACCTGTTGGCCGGTCTTGTCGAACCTTACGCGGTGGCTGCCTGACTCCGTGGCAGCGCCGTCGTGGGTGATCGTTAGTAATCGGGTTCTCGCACAGGGAAGCCTTGGGATCGCGCGAAATCAAGCCCGCCATCGCTTAGTCGGAACTCGCGGCCGCTGAGGGTGCCCCATAAATCTGCCGCCCAGCCAGCAGTGACAAGACCGGCCAGGGCTTGCTCCACATCGGAGCGCGGCTGTCGAGGCAATAGACGCCGCGCGACTTCACCCGCTGAGAGCCATTCGTCGTCCTCCCAGCGAAGAGCCTTGATGCACTGTACTTGCAGGGGCGAGGGCGCGAACGGCTCCTGCACTTTAGGGCGGCCGGATGTACCCCCCGGAAGCCGGGGCGCAGGTTCAGCGGGCGGTGTGAGCGCGGGCTTCTGAGGCGCCTTCGTTTTAGTGAGCTCCTGCCATGCCTTCGCTATGCCAAAACCGATGCCTAGGCCCATTGTGAAGATCGTCAGCGCTTCCCATGGGTTCGCTGAGATGAAGGGCCAAACTGCCTGCAAATCGTTGACGGTTGGCAAGGTCAAGCCTGAGTGATTGGGGTGACCGCCGGGAGCATACGCCAAACCTTAACTGGTCAGCGTTGAGCGCCGTTTAATCTCAGCGCATGCGACGTCGGGCCGTATCCTTCCGGCCATGCAGTCTTCCCACGGCTTCCGCACCGCCCCGATCCCCGCTGGCTGGGTCCAGACGGGTGAACGCTGGGCGCTCTGGTACAGCGGCCGGGAGACGGCCGGCGTCGAACTCGATGGCGGCCCTGGGGTGCGCCTATGGCTGGAAGGCCACAAGTTTTGGGAAGTGAAGGAAGTTCGCGCGGCCAACGTCCGACAGGCGAAGCGCTACGCCGAGCGCTGGTGCGCAGCACGTCTGTATCCCGAGCTGCCTCTGCGTGAGGCCGTCGCCCGGCTGACCGATAGCACGCCGATCCAGTTGCCACCGCTGCTGCCCGGTCTACCGCCGACCCGCGAGCAGCAGCAACAGGCTCGACGCCTGGCCGAGGCCGGAGCGAAGGAGGTCGAGCGGATCAAGGCAGCACTCGAACCGCGCAAGCCGCCGGCAGAAACGAAGCCCCGAGCGAGGGACATCCGCAGCAAGGCATGGGTGAGGGCAGGGCTTCGCGATCTACGCGGTTGGTGACGGGGAAGACTCCCGAATACACCACGCCTGCCCCTTGCGGGAGTAGGCGCTTTCCCAATGGCCTCCTGAATTGAACTCAATCTAAGTTGTTGACTACAATGCACAGTCCGCCAGCCTTCTAAGCTGCTATTCATTCAGGCAAACTCTCAGTCTGTATCCCCTGCTGAGAGACAAGGAATGGCGAGCGACATCGTTGACGAAGATTGGAACGAAGATCTGGCGGGTGAGGTTACCGCTGAGGGTGTTGGCTCTTTGGTAGTTTATTCCCGCGATTGGACTGTGGAGACTATTCTTCGCCAAGTCGAGCAGGGAAACATTGATCTAAATCCTAAATTTCAACGCCGGAATGCTTGGAACGACGTTAAGCGAAGTAAGCTTGTCGAATCTTTGATCATCGGTGTTCCTGTTCCGGAAATTGTTCTGGCGGAAGATGTAAATAAAAAGAAATCATTCATCGTCATTGATGGCAAGCAGCGTCTCCTTGCGCTCGCTGGTTTTGCGGAGCCTGCGAAGTATCGAAGCTGGGATCGCCCTTTGCTGCGTGGCCTTCAGGCGCGGCCTGATCTGAATGATGATGACGTCGCTTCGCTGCAGGCGAAGCCGGATGACTATCGCCAGCTGATGAATGCTGATATTCGTTGTACTGTGATTTCTAACTATCAGTCTTCCGACGTTCTGTATGACATCTTCTATCGCTTGAATACGGGGTCAGTTCCTCTAAGTTCGCAGGAGCTTCGCCAGGTCTTGAAGAAGGGGCCGTTCTCTGATTTTCTTATTTCGGTCACTGACAATGTGCTGCCTCTACATGATGTTATGCGGCTTGGTGGGCCCGATAATCGGCTAAGGGATGCTGAAATTGTGCTGAGGTACATTGCGATATCGATGAATGGAATGCAATATCGCGGTAGCCTGACGCCATTCCTCGATGACTCGATGGAGATGATTAATTCGCACTGGGCTCAGCTTAAAGGTCCAGTCGAGGCGCTCTTCCATGAGTTGAATGACGCTACGCTGAAGCTGATAGATAAGTTTGGCAAGAAGGTCGGGCGAAAGGTGGTTGAGGGGAAATACGAGAGTAGGTTCAATAGGGCGTTGTTTGAGGTTCAAACATATTACTTTGGGAAGATTCCGGATCATTTGCTGGCGGGCGTGCCGGCCCCGGATGTAGTAAATGCGTTTGCCGATTTCTGTTCGAATTCGGCGGAGTTTCTGGACTCCATCGAAACGACTACCAAGAATCTTCGCCGCTATCGAGCTAGATTTGACCTTTTCCGGGGCTTCGTGAACCAGCTGTTCGGGACGAATATCACTGATGTTCCCGTGCCTTGAGGGGGCCTCAGAATGACGACCGTCAGCCAGTTCCGGACCGATCTTGGCCTCGAAATTGATTCGCTTCGTGATCGTTTCATCTCGCCGTGGATGCAGGTGGTGGTGCCGGGCCATACGCCGGACCAATTTCAGCACGACGTGAAGGCGTTTTGTGTGCTCGCCCATGCGGCATTTGAAGAGTACGCGGAGCAGCTATCGTTGCTGGCCATGCACTCCGCGCGGGATGCTTGGCTTAATAAGAGATTCAGCTTTAGTACGATAGCCCTGCTATGCAGCTACGGTGTTTCCATCAAATCTGAAGATAACGATGGCAAAGAGCAGAGCAGGTTCTACGACCAGGTGCGAGATGGTTTCGTAGACGTTCTTAAATCGCATAGTAATGTGGTCTCTAATAATCACGGTTTCTCGCGGCCGTACCTTAGATCTCTCTTTACCCCAGTTGGCGTTGACATCCCTGAGGACGATTTGCTGCTGCAGTCGCTTCGTGAGCTGGCGGAGGCGAGGGGATCTTTTGCCCATTCCAGAGCAGCTGCGGCAAACTACGGGCGGCAGCGGTCGGCCATGCGACCGATGACCCCCGAGAAAGCAAACACTGCGGTGCAGGCGTGTTTGTCTATTTGCGATGAGCTCGGCAAGCGAGTCGAGCAGGTCTTGGGTCTGCCAGAGAAGTTGGCGCCGACGCTTCATGTACTGCCCACGCCAAGCGAGGTGCCGTGTGGGGCGGCTTCCGACGCACTCACATGTCAGTCGACGGAGGCCGAGCGAGCCCCCCCTTCTTCGCCTGGCTCAGACATTGCGGGAGACGTTCGCGCTCACTCGGAACGCTCTGAGGGCTAATGTTTGGGTGTCGTCGCAGTTGGCGGGTCACAGTAAGTATTTGAATTTGCGTGGTTTGGGTAGGATTGCAAAGCCGTTTGCGGCGGTTCGATCCTGTTGATGCCGCCAGTGGAATAGCCCTGACTCCGGTCAGGGCTATTCTGTTTGGAAACATTGCGTCGGAGCGGCACGCGATCCCGATCTGCGAGGCGTGGGTGAGGATAGGGCCCCAGCAGCTACGCCACGCGGTCTGAGCTGAGGCCAAGATACGTGGCCCACTCCTCCATGAGGAGGCGTCGCTTGTCCAGAAGCTGCCCACGGCGGTAGGCCGCCTCTGCCTTGTTTTTGATGGCGTGTGCCATCGCCATCTCCACAACCTCGTTTGCATAGTCAGTCGTCTCGGCCGCCCAGTCTCGGAAGCTTGATCGGAAGCCATGGACGGTGAACGGCAGACCCAAGCCTTTCGGTGCGGGCTTCTGCACCAGGTAGAGCATCGCGTTCTCGGACAACGCGAAGGGTGGCTCCTTGCGGGACAGTGGTTCCAGGATCGCCAACGCAGCGTTGGTCAGTGGCACGATGTGTTCCCGGCCGCCCTTCATCCTGCTGGCCGGAATGGTCCACAGTCGGTGTTCTAGGTCAAATTCTGGCCAATCCGCGCCAGTTACCTCGGCCGTCCTGGCTGCGGTCAGGATGACGAACTGCAGCGCCCGTCGGCTGCGCGCCTCTCGCGCGCCAAGAGTGGCCATGAAGGCAGGCACATCCGCGTAAGGCATCGCGTCATGGTGCTTGGGCTTGGTCACCTTGGTGGGCTTGGGAAGCAGGTTCTCCAGGTGGCCGCGCCAACGCGCCGGGTTGTCTCCGTCGCGGTGCCCGTGGACCTTCGCCCAGTCAAGCACGCGCTCGATACGTCCGCGCACGCGCGTGGCTGTCACCGTCTTTTCGGTCCAGATGGGGCGCAGGCATGCCATGACCAGGGGAGTATCTACGTTCCCGACTGGCGTATCTCGCGCCGGTCCGTAGGTCCGTAAAGACTGCTCCCACTGCTCGGCCTGGGCCTCGTTCTTCCAGCCGGCGCGGTGGGAGGCGATATAGGCATCTGCCGCATCACCAAAGGTGGTGCCGGCTGACCGGCTCATTCGGCGGGCCTCAATCGGGTCATCTCCCGCGAGCAGCTGGCGGCGGTGCTGGAGGGCTGATGCACGAGCCTCCTGCAGGCTTACCAGCTGCGTGGGCCCCAGCCCCATCTCCCGGCGCCTGCCGGCGCGCTGGTAGCGCAGCACCCAGGACTTTGAACCGGTTGGTCCGACCAGCAAGTACAGGCCGCCGCCATCTGCGTGATAGCCTGCCTTCGTCGTGGTCTGCACGGCGCGCGCGCTAAGTCGATTGGTCGGTCTTGCCATCAATGGTGCCCCACAGTTCGCCCCATGTTTGGGATCCGGATTCCGCGAGACTCGATGGTATGGGTGTGGAGTCTCAGGCGTTGATACGCCTAGGTTTCTGGACTCCCTGAGAGATTGTGAGAGTGTCAAATCGGCCACTCTCTCCGCCAGTAGAAAACAAGCACTTTGCGTAGTTCAGCGGGCACGCAAAGCGCTTGCAAAAGAGAACGAGAAGCCCTTCAAGTCGGGGCTTTCTTGTTAGTGACGATTTTGCGGCCCATAAGCACGCCGTAACTGACAGCGGGTACCTTCGTTTCTCGTAACCCATTGAAATTTGATCATGTATCCCCGTGTAAACTCGGATTACATGGGAGAAACGCAGACTCAACTGGGGGAAGGAATGCATCAGGCGCTAACAACAATCAAGCAGCACTTGGAGAAGGTCATTGCCCAAGTGCAATCTGTCGTTCCGAACGATGAACCGTTTGGGAATGCGCATAACAACTGGAGCTTTCCCGGTCTCACACGAGCCGAGCTAATTGAAGAGACCCAATCCATTGTTGACCTGATCGAGGATCAAGGCGGCGACGAAGTTGGTGACCACGAAGCACGGCTACAGGACTACGCTCGCCGACTTCAACACCTCCAGCAACATACTGTGGCCCAGCTTTGGGGAAACGCTGGGCAAGCCGTGCCAGCGTATCTTTTCACCCTTCAAGGGCTTCGCAAGGCACTGACGCCTGTACTGACCAATGACGGTCATGCCGACGCTGTGGTCAAGTTGAAGAAGTTGGCCAGCCAGCTTCGCAGCATGGAGGCACGACTCAATGGGCTGGAGCCTCGTACCGCTTCGCTCAATACAATGGTCGAACGTATCGAGCAGGCGTACAACGCGGCGGATCAACTGCCTACAGACCTAGAGTCATTGTCTGAGGCAAGGCAGAAAATCGCTGACCTCGCCAAGGATGCGACGAGGGATCAAGGTGATGTATCCCGTATCCGCGAAGCGGCCAATGAGCTTGATAAACAACTGAAAAAGAGCGCTGACGACGCGAAGGCAGTGCTTGAGCGTTGCGAAACTGCTTACTCCGCTGCAACCAGCGTTGGACTCGCTGCGGCGTTCAGTGAGCGGTCAAACGCGCTATCAAAATCCATGTGGTTCTGGGTTGCCGGACTAGTCGGGGCCTTGGCTGCTGGCAGCTATTTCGGCTCAGGTCAACTGCATACCCTTTCAGAACTCTTCAAGGTTCCGAGTGCATCCACTTCTGTGATCGTTCTCAACCTGCTGCTATCTGTGTTGTCGGTAGCCGCTCCCGTGTGGTTTGCGTGGCTCGCAACTAAGCAGATCGGGCAGCGTTTTCGGCTTGCCGAAGACTACGCATTCAAAGCATCAATCTCGCGCGCCTATGAAGGGTTCCGCCGTGAGGCGGCGCGATTCGACAAGGACATGGAGGCCAAGCTGCTTACGTCCGCACTGACACGGCTTGACGAACTGCCACTCCGTTTGGTGGAGACAGATAGTCACGGAAGCCCTTGGCATGAATTGGCCTCATCGGATGTGGTAAAGCAGGCTATGAAAGCCGTGCCCGGCTTCGCGGAGCAGGTGAAGGACTTGGCAAGCAAGGCAATTGTTGCTGTCACTCCTGCAAAAGCTCAATCGAAGTCCAAGCCAAAGGTAGATCCTGAGCAGGACGAGTAAGCAGCCCAGGATTGCGCTGGGCTTGTACTTTTCGGGTGCTGCCGACCTAACCACAGAAGCGCCAAGTCCTTAGCGAGCAAGCACGAATAACTCTGTGTCTGGAGTTCGGCGCGTAGGCGCTGGTGCTGCGGAAAGTCTGCGCCTCCATGAACTGGAAAATCTTGGAGCGCAGATATCGGATGGGCGCAGAATTGGTATGCCCGAGCTTCACGAACTCCGGGCCTTTGCTCTTCGTACGCCAGATTTCGAGAGTGTTCGGTAAATGGCGTAAAGGTCGGTCACGGGAAATTTGAAAGCCGCCGATTCGCAAGCATCCGCGGGTTCGAATCCCGCCCCTTCCGCCATAAGTCTCGCCGCCTGTGTGACTTTCATTCTGGTGCCCCTTCGTCGTCGGTGAGGCGCAACAACACTTCGATACAAAGTGTGCCAGCAGCAAGTGCCATGTTAGCTCTCTCCATAAGATAGTAGTCGAACGCCATCATTGGGGTGGTTGTGGTGCCTCGCTTGGCGATTATTTCGGCAGCTTGCACAACGCGAAGCAACTCTGAAATATCCAGTAGGTGCGGAATGGCCCCCGTGGCGCCCATGAAATCGCGTATGAACTCGATGCCGTAGGCTGGGTGATCCGCGACTAGTTCCAAATCGGGGATGAGGACGATAGCGTGAGCAGGTTTCTCTCTCTCGATCGTCAGCGTATCGCCTTTCGGGCTTGTCGCCGGGACGCCGGATTTAAGTGCCCGTATGGCGCCACGCAATTGAGCGAATGCCTTGCCGATATGGGCGGAAATATCGCGCTTTAGCTTTGCCCTGTCCGGTAGACGTTCGCGTGCTAAAACGGAAAGCGTCTTGGATTCGATCAAGACTGCGCCAAATTCATGGCTAAACAGTATGTCTGTCAATTCGCGCGTTCCGCTCCCCTTGGGAATTTGTGGGCTATAATGGATGCCCAAAGGGTGAAGATTGTCGGTAAGCCAGATTCCAAGTTGCTCTTGCTGATTTCCTTCGTTTTCGTCGAACAGATCAATTAGGCTGGATGCAGCGTCCGCAGTGATGAAGTGATTATCGAGGGCATTCCAACCGGATTCTCCGCCAATCTCTAACAGCAGCCACTCGCCGTTGCTTAGGTCAGATTGATGAAGTCGGTCTATCAACGGTTCTATCGTAGACTTCATCATCGCATGGTCAACCTGGCCCAGTTCGGCGCTATCTGCCCACATTGAAAGACGATCCAACGCGCCGGGTGTAGGAAGACTTTTCCAAGCAACGTTCACAGCAAGTTCGTTGAACAGAAATGCCACCAATGGCTCGCCGCGTGCCAAGCCACGAATCCCATTCAATTCCTCGGTACGCTCCATAACCGACCAAAGAATGCCTCCACTGTCACCGTCGTCGCATACCCTCAATGCATAAAGAAGACGGTCGCCGTGCATGGCGAAGGCAAGCTGCATAGGTACACCAAGTACTATGTACTTTAGAAGGAGAGTGCTGCCCTTGATGAGAAAGGTGGGCTCGAATTTCTCGTCTCCCTTGGCGTACTCGAAACGAACTAGCTGTGGGCATGCTAGGAATTCGGAGCGATTGTGTGATGAGAGTAGGTGCATAAGTTATTCTGCTGATAGGAAATAATCTATACAGAAGCGACTGGACCGATGTCCCCTCGTCCCGAGTAGTGGGCGGGTTTAGAGTCCGGTGCTGATCTTATCCTTCTTGCCAGCCAACTGGGCGGCGTACTGGGCGGGCGTCAGTCCACCAAGTGCTCGTTTAGGCCTTTCGTCGTTGTAGTCACGCTGCCAGCTTTCGATACTGGTCCTGGCATGGAGCAACGTCGGGAACCAATGCTCGTTCAGACATTCATCGCGCAGCCGTCCGTTGAAGAACTCAACGTAAGCGTTTTGGTTCGGCTTGCCCGGCTCGATCAGGCGCAGGGAAATTCCCTTCTCGTGAGCCCATGCCACCATCGCTTTACCGCAAAACTTCCTGCCGTTGTCGGTCCTGATCACTCGCGGCAAGCCGCGCTGAACGGCCAATCTATCCAGCACTCTGGCAATGCCCTGCCCAGAAATGGCCCGTTCCACCTCGATGGCCACGGCCTTGGGGGGGGCATCGTCAACGATAGTCAGGCACTTGATTGCTCGGCCTTCCGGAGTGCGGTCGAACACAAAATCCATCGACCACACCTGATTGGCGGCGGACGGGCGCGGCAAGGGCTGACGCTGACCGACAGGCACCTTCTTGCGCTTCCTGCGACGCACCTGCCGACCCGCTTCCTGATACGGGCGCTCCACGCGCTTGTAGTTCACAATAAGCCCCTTCTGTCGCAATTTCAGATGGATCATGCCCACGCCGTAACGTCGAGGCCGGTGTGCCAGTGCAGCGATCTGCTCGCGCAGTTCAACGTTGTGGACCGGCCTGGGTTCGTAACACAGCGCGCTGGCGCTCATGCGTGCAACCACCAACGCGCGCCTCTCGCTCAGCCCTTTCTCGACCATGCTCCGCACGAGTAACCTGCGCGCCAGTGCGGTCATCACTTCTTCGTAACGCATCCTTGATGACGTGTTTTTCGAACACTGCTTACACCATATGCGGCGCAAGGCTCGCTTGTGCGAGGTTGCTCGCATTCTGTGAAATTGGTTTGCATTTAACTTTCCCGCGCTGGCCGTAATCTTCGCTGGGTCGTGCCTATATTCTTGGCTCTAGTTTCATAGCGATACTGGGAGACAGTCGGTTGAGTGCGGTCACTTTTCTCCCCATGCGCGAATACCCAGGAAGAGGTGTTCGGGAGAGGTCACGTGCTCACCCACGTCGCCCCCCCTTAGGCTTGTTGTGGCACAGCGGATAACTGGAGCACGATCTGAAAGCCCCGTGCGGCCCATTGCGGTCCACAAACACGCCCACCTTGCATACCGGGCAACGTTCTTCGTTGATGGCCACGCCAGACAGGCTCGTCACTACCACCGTGTCGTCCTTCACCAGCTCATCCAGGAACGGCGAGTGCTTGCCCTGCAGCGTGAACATCGCAACCGACCGTCGCGCACGCGTTAGCGCCACATAGAACAACCGCCGCTCTTCGCTCAGTGGATAGGTATCGCCCTCCGGCATCGCCAGGGAAAGCACAGGATCATCCGATCGCAGGCTAGGGAAGCCGCGATTCACCATTCCGGGCAGAATCACGTAGTCCGCCTCGCGCCCCTTCGAGCGATGAGCCGTAAGAAACTCCACCTCCATCGTGCTGCCGAACGCCGTCTCCCAGTCGGAAGGCACCGTGCTGCGATCCGCGCGGTAGCGGCCCAGGATGAACACCGTCACGCGTCCATTGCGTCCCTGCGGCACCGCTCCGGACATCAGTTGCTGATGCAGCCTGGCGAGGTACTGGCGAACACCATCCTGCATTTCCTCGCGCCGCGTCATCTGGAACGCCTGCAACACCGGACCCAGCGCCGGTGCAGCCGAATGAACCGCCTTGGTAATCTGCGCCGGATTCCTGCTGATGAAGCGGCTGGACGCATCACAGAGCGTCTGCGGGCAGCGGAATGTCTGCTCCAGTTTCAGCACCTGGCCCTGTCCCATCCACTCGCGGAATCCGGTCATCACTGAAACGTCGGCGCCGGCGAAGCGATTGATCGACTGCCAGTCATCGCCTACCGCAAACAGGTAGCGCCCTGGTTTGCTGACCAATGCTCGGCAGAGCCGGGCACGGGCGCGCGAGGCATCCTGGAATTCGTCGGCCATCACCAGTTCGTAGGGCGATTCATAGCGGCCCTGTTCCAGCAGTCCGGCCGCCATGTTGAGCATGTCTTCGAAATCGATGCCGTGCTCGTCAGCCAGTGCGTTGTCCCAAGCCTGGAAAACAGGGCTGGCAATCTCCAGGAAGCGCCGATGCCGTTCCTTGAACTGATCTTCGGGCATCTGCCGCAGGCGCTCGGCCATGTCATCCAGCGTCAGGCAATTGCTCTTTGCGTGGGCAATGAATGTGCGCATCAGCCCGATCAGGTCCGCGTCCGGCATGGGCTTTGCGCCCTGCTCGGGTAGCTCGCGGTCGGGGTTGGGGTCGAGTTCGACACCGGACCCGTCAAGCCTCTCCGCAAGATCCTGCAGGGCATGTCCACTGCGAAGACCGAACGAGGTGGTCTCGACAAGGGCGGTGCCGCGTGCCGCGTGCTGCTGGCGCTTCCTGTGCATACCTTCGGCGTAATGGGCGAAGTGCGCCGGCGGTTGGCCATCGGCATCCAGCGCAAAGTGTTCGTGATACAGCCCGGCATCCGGGTAATAGAATTTGGGGCGATACTGGCGATGGGTGTCGGTGGCCGTATCGAATTCGTAGCGCCGCTCGTAGTCGTACGTCACGCCGTTGTAGAAGAGCCAGTCGGCGATGACGCACTCTTCCAGGCTCTTCACCCGCTCACCCTGCAGGGCGCGGATGTAGGGCGTGCCATCGCGGTCGTAGCCGTCGGCCTCCATTTCCGCACCGAATGGCGGCAGGTCGCGCCCGAACACCAGGCGGAACATGTCCCATTGGGTGCGGAAGTGGGTCGAGCGGTCCTTCAGGTCGTCCACCAGTTCGGCCAGCTTGTTGAAGCCCAGCGTGGCGTCAATGGCCCATTCGGGGATGTCGGGCTTGCGGCCGGTGGCCTTGGCGATGATGGCCAGGCCCAGGGCGTGGAAGGTCCGGGCCTCAACCACGGTGTTGCCCATGCCGAGTCGATCGAAGGTTCGCTGCGCACGCTCCTCCAGTTCCTTGGCAGCATCCTTGTTGAAGGCGAGCATCACGATGCGTTCGGGCTCGACAAAGCCGCGGTCAATGGCATAAGCGGCCTTGGCGACCATCGTGGAGGTCTTGCCGGAGCCGGCCGCGGCCACGACCTGCACCCGATTGTCGAAGCAGATGACGGCGCGGGCCTGTTCCTCGGTCAGCGGCTTGCTCTCGACCCGGCCCAGGAAGTCCCTGGCCAACACCAGCTCGCGCAGGGTCATGGCCTCATTGGCTTCGGCCCAGGCAGCGGGCCAATCCAGGTTCCAGTCGCGCAGGGCGTCCAGCGCTGCGCGATGGCTGTCCGCATGCAGATCTTCATGCACGTCTTCATCGCGGAACAGCTGCTCCAGCTCAGGCGGCTGCAGGGGCAGGTCTGAGCGCTTCGCCAGCAGCGCCTGCTGCTGCTCATGGGTGATCCAGCGGCGGCCGGCACTGCCACGATCAATGAGGGCATCCGCGTCGCTCAACCACGACTGGATCTGCTCCAGAATCGTGTCGAACAGGGCCTTGCGCCCACGCGCAGTGCGCGCAAAGAGCAGGTGCTGCAGGGCCGCAGCAAGCCGGGATGCTTGTCCGTTGGGGAGCCCGTCGACGCACAGCCCGGCGGCATCGCCGGTCTGCAGCTCGACCCGTGACCAGAAGACCCCTGGATGGATCTGCACCTGCTGGTCATCATCCACGCGCAGCCGGTACTGCTGGCCGGAGACACTGAGTTCAACGCACTCGCCATCAAGTCGCAGCGACCAATGGGGCGAACGGGTCACGCGTCGGCCCCAGCCCGAGGGGCACCATTCCATAGACATCCAGATACTGCCTTGCAAGCGTCAATAGGGCTTATTGAGCCCCTAAGCCCACATGATAAGGGGCTTGGAAGCCGCCTGTGGTCATCAGCTCGCGGATTGACCTCGGTAAGGGCTTCGCATACGCAGGAAGTGGTCTGTGGAGTCGCGGGGTGTCGCGCTTATCGCGTGCGTCCCGGATGTGCGCTCCGTACGTGCCACTATGCACCTGTGCAGTGGTGTGCCACCATCCGGCGGCTCACTGCATGTTGAGTGGAAGCGGTGCTTGGAGAGAGGCTTGGGAGGGAATGCCCCCGATGAATGCAGTGGATCCGGAATTGAAGAAGTTGCTGGCAAGGTTCGATGAGTGCCACACCTTCGAAGGCTGCCAGTTGACCAGTCCGGAAAGCCATGGGATCGACGACGATACGCCACTGCATATAGCGGCGTTCAATAACGAAGTGGATCTACTCAAAGAGTTGATGCCGTTCGTCACCAATATCGACGTACTCGGGGATATTGGATTGACCCCGATGGCGAACGCGGTGATTAGTGAAAGCCTCGAGGCCGTTGTCTACCTTCTCTCCTGTGGTGCGGACCCCATGATCCTGGATGAAGTGGGCGATTCGGTGCTGGAGATCATGAAGAGGAGACCCGTCTTCAATCAGTTGGTTGAGCAGATCGAGAGCGAGCTCCCGGGGGCGGTTTGAGGCGGGCGAGGTGTGGGCGTTGGAGCGCGCTCGTGGCTCCGCAACCTGGGGCAGGCCGAGAAGATCACGGTGCTAGGATCGCGTGCCATCACTCGTAGGCGCGATCCTGCTTCGTCGGCGGGACTTCCACCACATCACCGCGCCGGATCAGCTCATCCAGATTCACCGCCGAAGCGGCCAGGGCATCCTGCGCATCGAAATCCCACTTGTCCTTGTACTCGCGTGCCAGCAGGTCGCAGACCGCCTTGGCGCGCGAATAGGCATCATCCTTGCCCTCGTTCTGCTTCAGCGCATCGCGATGGATCTGGCACAGCGTGAGCTGGTGCGCATCCTCGGCGCGCTCGCGCTCCCAGGTGATGTCGGGCAGGCCCGAAAGCGCAGCGGCAAGTGCGAGTGCGGTCATTGGCATGTCAGGTGTCCAGGCGGCGATGGGAACCCGAGCGTATGCGAGCGGCGTTGGCTTGAGGCCACCGCCGCCCGCGTCGTTTCACCGCATGTTCACCATTCGCCACAGCATGGGAGCTGCTTCAGCGGCAGTTGATCCTGATGATCCGCTCACGCATTCACATCCACGACAATGCGTCCACGCACCTTGCCGGGAATGATCTGGTCATAGACCTTCAGCACATCGGCAAGCCCGATCAGCTGCACGGTGCTTTCCAGCTTCTGCGGGTCCAGGTCGGCGGCAAGCCGGTCCCATGCACGCTGGCGGACGGCCTGCGGCGCATTCACCGAATCCACGCCGGCAAGCGTCACGTTGCGGAGAATGAAGGGCAGCACCGAGCCATGCAGCTCATCACTCTGAGCCAGCCCGCAGGCGGCCACGGCGCCGCGGTATTTCGTCTCGGCAATGGCGTTGACGAGGGTGGGACCGCCCGCCACATCGACCACGCCGGCCCAGCGTTCGGCACTCACCGGCCGCTCACGCGGTTCTGAAAGCTGCGCGCGGTCGATGATCTCGGCGGCGCCCAGGCTGTGCAGATACCCGGCGTGTTCAGGTCGCCCGGTGGCGGCCACCACGCGATAGCCAAGCTTGGACAGGATCGCCACCGCAATCGAGCCGACGCCGCCGTTGGCGCCGGTGACCAGTACATCGCCCTTCCCGGGCGTTAGGCCGGCATCTTCCAATGCCAGCACGCACAGCATTGCGGTATAGCCGGCGGTGCCGATGGCCATGGCATCGCGGGTGCTCAGGTTGCCGGGAATCCTGTTGAGCCATTCACCGCGAACACGGGCGCGCTGAGCGAGGCCGCCGTGGTGGCCCATGCTGAGATCCCAGCCATTGAGCACAACGCGGTCGCCGGGCTTGAAGTCGACGCTGCTGGAGTCCAGCACCACGCCAGCCAGGTCGATGCCAGGGATCAACGGGAACTTCCGGATCACCGGGCGCGTGCCGGTGAGGGCCAGCGCGTCCTTGTAGTTCAGCGTGGAGTACTCGACCTGCACCAGCACGTCGCCATCCGTCAGGTTGGCCTCGTCGAAATCGACCAGCTCCGTGGAAACGCCGTCGTTGGTCTTGCGGGTCAGCAGTGCTTTGAAGCTCATGGTGCGGTCTCACGTTCAGTGGATGAGCCCATGCTAGGCTCGCACCGTTATCGCAACAAGAACGATGAATTTCCGTAGGTACTATGGTTTTCCGGAGTATGCATGCGTAGCAGGCGTTGGGACGGCAAGAGCGGTTGTGCGGTGGAAGTCACGCTGTCGGTGATGGGCGGCGTGTGGAAGCCGATCATTCTGTTTCACCTGATGACAGGCAAGCGACGCTTCATGGAGCTGACGCGGCGTGTGCCCAACGCCACCCAGTCCATGCTGACCAGCCAGCTGCGGGAACTGGAGGCTGACGGGGTGGTGATCCGCCATGTCTATCCCGAGGTGCCACCGAAGGTGGAATACGAGCTTTCCGAATTCGGGCGCACGCTGGTGCCGGTGCTGCTTGCCATGCGCGAGTGGGGTGAAACCTATCGCGGCCATAAAGGCACGGACAGCGACGGCTGAGGCGTGAAGCGGCGAACCGAGCGTCGTCGCCATGGCTCTTGAACCCCTGCAGCATTCCGGAGGCCGCGGCAATAGCCGCAGTACTGCAGGCAGCGGATGTGGAGCGCTGCCTCGCTCCGTGAAGGGCGGTGATGCGGTTCCTGTTCCGTTGACGCCCGGTTCCCTATAGTGGCCCCGGAACCCTGCAATGGAATGCCCATGCACGTGATGTCCCCCAGCCGTTGCCTGACGCTTGCACTTGCCGTCGCAGTGAGTGCCAGCGCGTGTGCACGGCCGCCGTCCACCGAACACGAAAGGAATCCCGCCATGTCCGGCGCAACCCAGACCGGCCGCACGATCAACGGCCACACCTATACCGATGCGCCCGTGGACGTGAGGCTCGGGCCGAACACTTTCCGCATTCCGGCCAACTACCTGGACAGCCAGATCGCACCGTGGCCGGGCGAGGGCGTGACGCTGGTCATCGAGTGGCCGGACATGACGCCGACGCCGCCGGGTGCCCGCGCCAATCCGCGCACGAATGATTTCCGGAAGGAGATTCCCATTCGGATCAACTACGTTGATCGCGTTCCCGTCGAAACACTGCTCTCAAGGCTGTCGTCAAATGAAGCCATCACGGAGGAGGGTTCTGTGGAAAGGGAGGATCCCAGGGACCGTCTCGATCAACGCGTTGCAAAGCCGCAGACCTTGGGCCTGACGCCCTATGCAATCGATGAAGCGAAGATGGTGGTGTACGCGAAGAAGTATGAGGCGCGGTACGGGAAGCCGCCTGTCCGCAATCCCGCCTACGAGAGAGACTGGTACATCGCACGCCAGGGCGATGGTCGGATCAGCTCGTTCATCAAATGTGACGGCGAGGAATTCCGACGCGACGGCGTGCGGCTGGAGGGGCGCGAGGTGATCAGTGAGCCAGGGGAAGTGGCAGCGGGCTGCGTTCATTATTTCGTGGACATCGACAACAAGCTGTCCGTCAGTCTGGACTACAAGAGAGCGTTTCTGAAGGACTGGAAGCGCATGGAAGAGGCCGTCAAGGACGTCATCGCGCGCACCCGGTCCAAGTGATCGGTGATTCAAGGAAGAGGAGAGGAAGGGTATGAGTGGATTGACCGAGCACGATCTCAGCATCCTTGGCAGCTATGCCAGAGACGGCAACCGCGAGCTTTACTGGAACTACTTGTCGCAACTGCCGGGAGCCGATGGGTATGGGACACTGGCACTGGGTGTTGTACGCAATGACAGCCTGCCGGGACGCGTCGCGAACACCTATGCACAGGACTACGCGAAGAGCCAGCAGGAAGAGGGATCCCGGTTTCCAAATGCACAGTTGACCGAACGGCAATGGGAGTCCTT
Organism: Stenotrophomonas sp. YJH_SMC_64; assembly: GCF_059371375.1. NCBI lineage: Bacteria > Pseudomonadati > Pseudomonadota > Gammaproteobacteria > Lysobacterales > Lysobacteraceae > Stenotrophomonas > Stenotrophomonas sp. YJH_SMC_64. The sequence goes on from NZ_JCAFUN010000004.1 coordinate 54,122, forward strand.
TGGGCAGACGCTGCTAGAAAGAGATCTTGAGTTGCGGCAGCAGTGGATGAACGAGCGCCGCCCAGACCTGGCACTGAATCTTCCCGGCAAGGATGTAATGCTGGCTCACGACCGTGCATTTGAACGGCATGAACTCGATCCCAGCTGCTGGACGCCGCGCGTGTTGCTGCAGGCGGCTGAGCAGAAGAGCGGCCCCGAGAAGCTGGAACAGATCTGGACCAACATGCTCAACAATGACTACGCCGGAGGCCCGCGCGTAGGCAACACCAGCGTCGATGCCATCAGCCAGATGGGATGGACGAAAGGCGGCCAGTACCTCACCCGGTTGAGCGTGCTGGAAGCCACCCAGGCCCTGGAAGGGCGCTCGACGGTCGATCCGAACGTCATCGGTGGCAACAGCTACTACGCGATGTACTTCGAGGCGGACAGGAAATGGGCCAGCATCAGTGCGGGCGGCGGTCACATGTCGCTGCGCGAGATCACCGATCCCTCACGTATCGCCGAACTCAACGACGCGCGCGAGGTTCGTCTGGAGCGCCTGGAGAAGCGAACCCAGTTCCACCCGGACGACCCATATCGGACCATTACCCGCAGCCCGCTTACCGCAGCGGTGGACGACGTGCCGGATCCCTCACAGGCGCCGACCCGTCTGGCCGACATTGGTCCTGGCCACCGTGAGTACACATTGCTGCAGCAGGTGCGCGAAGGCGTGGCCGCGATCGATGCCAGCGCGGGACGTACCCACGATGAGAACAGCGAGCGTCTTGTGGCGAGCGTGATGGCCTTGGCCCGCCGCAACCAGCTTGAACGCGCCGATCACGCGCTGCTGAGCGCCCAGACGGCCGACGCTGCCGCAGGGCGGAACGTGTTCGTGGTGCAGGGCGAGATGACCGACCCCGCCCACCTGCGCGTTTCAATGCCCACGGATATAGCAGTACAGACGCCGGTTGCGCAGTCGTTGCAGCAGATGAATGCGATCGACCTGGATCGCCAGCAGACTGCCGGGCAACGCCAGCAGGAAATTGATGTGCAGGCGCGCGAGAACCATGCGATGCGGATGGGATGAAATCACACCGCCAGTCGCGTATGGAACCTTTTCAGTAGTAAGGCGCAGCGCCTGCCAGCCAATGCCAGCCCCCGAAATGGGGGCCGGCACGCATCACGGCAGTGCGTGACTTACGGGATGGTGCAGCCGCTGTTCCGCAGGCAACGTGCAAACGCCGGGTAGCAGACGTTCTCACCATTGCCCGCCGCCAGACAAGCATCGTAGGCGGTGTAGCACGGGGTACAGCGGGACTGCGCGGAGGCACTGCCGATTCCCAGGGTCAGTGCAGCAGCCGCAATAGCAACAGACAGCTTGAATCCAATCTTCATGCTTCACTCCGTTGATAGCCCTCCTTGGGCAACGGCAACGCTACAGGCGGAGGTGATCGTGCACAAGTGACTGGAAGTGCCGATGGTTTCGGACACGCGTGAACCAGTGCCAGGCAACGATCTGCTTGCCGACAGTGGATTCAGCGCTACAAATGCTTCCGGTCAGAAGCTGTAGGCCGCCTGCACATACACCCGTCGTGGCTCGCCGGGGAAATGCCCGTTGCGTTCGATGAAGCCACTGGCCGCATACACCTTGTCGAACAGGTTCTTCACGTTGGCCTGGAACTGCCACTGCTTCCACGTCGTCTTCCAGCTCATGTCGAACACCGTGTAGGCCTTCACCGTCTGCCCATCCAGGCTGACACGCTCGCCAACATGGTCTGCCCCGAAGCCGATGGCGGAGTTGATTGCCGGCAGGTCGTAGCGGGTCCACAGGCCCAGCTTGTTGCGGGGCGCATTCGCGAAGCGGTCGCCGGAGGCGTTGGTGATGCCGTTCGGGCCGGCGTCCTTCACCCGCGCATCGTTGTAGGCGTAGGTCAGGTTCAGCACCCAGCGCTCGGTAAGGTCGGCCAACAGGTCCAGCTCCATCCCGGTACTGCGCACCAGGCCCAGCGCGGCCAGCTGGTTCACGCCACCGATCACTTCGCCGGTGGCCTGCACGATGTTGCTGCGGTCAATCCGGTAGGCCGCCATGTTCAACGTCACGCGCTCGGCCAGCAGGGACTTCATGCCCACTTCCCACTGCTTGCTGCGCTCGGCATCGAACGGTCCGCCAGCGGCCGGATTCTGGTTCGCCGCACTCTGCGGCACGAAACCACTGGCGACGTTGGCGTAGACGTTCAGGCCCTCGCGCACGGTGAACGTGCTGCCCAGCCGCCAGCTGAGATCGCTGCCATCGACACTGCTGCCGGCGATGCGATCCTCATCCTTGAAACCATCCCAGCGCAGCCCGGCCAGCACATGCCAGCGCGGGCCCAGTGCCAGCTCATCCTGCAGGTAACCGCCATAGCGTTTGCTGCGGGTGGACGTGCTGCGCCAGGGCAGGGCGCCCAGGTTGTAGTCATGCCAGGTGCTGGCGCCGTACACCGGATTGAACAGGTCGATGCCGCGCACCGGTCCCGCACCGCGCGCAAGGTCAGCGCTGTTGGCGGTCTGTGCAGTGAAATCCGCATCCAGCTGGTACACGTCCGCACCGAACAGCACCTTGTGCGCCACCGCGCCGGTGGTCACCCGCCAGACTGCATTGCCGTTGGCAGTGAAGGCCTCGTTGTCACGGATCTGGTTGCGCAGCTGGCGGGTCATCCATTCGGCCACGCCATCGCGGTCGCGATCGATCAGGCCCATCGGCTCGTGGTACATCTGGTGTTCGGTGTTGCTGAACCAGCGAGCGGCGAAGTCCACGTCCAGGGTATCGAGCGGCGCGAAGCGATACTGTGCCAGTGCCACCTTGGCGCGCATGTCGAGAAAGTCGCTGGCCTCGTTGTGGTTCCAGCGGCGGTTGGTCAGGAACGTACCTGCATCGTTGACCGGCACGCCACGCAGGCGGTTGCCGCCAAGGTTCTGGGTGATGTCGGTGAACTGCAGCACCAGCTCGCCGGTCTGGCCAACGTCGAAGGCCAGCGAGGCATCGCCGATAACGCTCTCGCTGTTGGTGTTCCAGCGCACGCCCTTTTCATTGTCGGCATAGAGCCCGGCGCGATAGCGCACGCTGCCGGCGGCATTCAACGGCCCGGTACCCTCGATCGATCCGGCACGGAAGTCCTTGTCGCCCAGCTGGACCTCGATGCGGCGCTCGGCAGCGGCTTGGGGCTTGCGGGTCACGTAGTTGATGACACCGCCCGCATCACCCCCGCCATACAGCGCGCCTGCCGGCCCCTTCAGCACTTCCACGCGCTCGATGTTGAACAGCTGCGGCACCGAAAATCCTGCGTACGGGTCGCCGCGCAGGCCGTCATACAGCACGTTCTCCTGGCGGAAGCCGCGCAGGGTCACTCCGGCATAGCTGAAATAGCTGATGCCGCTGATGCTGCGATAGAGGTCGGTCACCTGGCGCGCGGCCTGGTCGTCGATCAGTTCACGCGGGATGACCTGGATCGACTGTGGGACCAGCTCCAGGGGCGTATCGGTGCGGGTGCCGACCGCGGCATCGTCTACCCGATACAGTGTCTGTGCGCGTCCGCGGACTTCGACCTTGTCCAGATCCTTGGGTGCGGCAGCGGAGGACTCAGCTGCATGCGCAAGGGTCGCCACGTGCAGGGTCAGTGCCAGGCACAGGGTGCGTTGCAGGGGCATGGGCAGGGACATTGGGGAGGGTTACGTGTTTGCAAATGAGAAAGATTAGCATTTGCGATACTTCGATGCCTATCCCCGGATGCGCTATGGACGCGCGCCGGGGTCCGTATACGGGGTGCCCGCCAAGGCCACCAGTACCCCGGTGGCACCGCGCACGATCAGCTGCCGCATGGCCTCACGCGGGTCCTCGCCCTGCAGCTGGCTTGCCAGTCCTTTCTCATAGGCCGCCACCATCGACGCCAGCAGCATGGCCGCGCCCAGTCGCGCTTCGGCGTCATGTTCGGGCCGGCCGACAGCGTGGGCCATCAATCGCGCCAGATCGTCAGTCAACTGCGCCTGCAGCCGTCGCGCGTGCGCGACCAGTACCGGGCTCTCCGCCACGGTGCCCCAGAAGGCGACAGCGCCGGCATTGATGCGCAGCAGCGGATGGCCAGCCTCCAGCAGCTCACGAACGAGCGACTGGAAGGCCGCGAGCGGGGTCAGGCCGCTGCGCGCCATCATGCCCTCGCGCAGCAGCGTGCGCGCCTCCTCATCCCGGTCGAACACCAGGTCTTCCTTGCTGGCGAAGTAGTTGAAGACCGTCTTGCGTGAGACGCCCGCGGCTTCGGCGATCTCGGACATGGAGACGGCCTCGAAGCCGCGCCGGATGATCAGCTCGGTGGCGACGTCCGAAATCGTTTGTCGAGTCACGGCCTTGCGTTGTTCGCGGCGGCCAGGAGGCGGGGTCATGGGCGGTTCACTTGTGAAAACGTACACCGAGTGTAACATTTGATCCGCCAGAGCGCCGACCCGGCGCTCACAAGGAATCTCGATGCTGTACGACGTTGTCATTGCCGGTGCTGGCCCGGTTGGCTTGTTCCTGTCCTGCGAACTGGCCCAGGCCGGGTGTTCGGTGCTGGTTCTGGAACAGGCCGGGTCCGCCGGTTCGCCGTTGAAGCGCCTGCCATTCGGGCTGCGCGGCCTCAACGCCCCCACGCTGGAGGCACTGGATCGGCGCGGCCTGTTGGACGCGGTCGCCGCGACGCAGGTGCTCAAGCCCGACAAGGGTGCGCCGCCGCCCGGCACCGCCCATTGGCTGGCGCAGCCGCGTGCGCTGGGTGGGCACTTCGCGGGTATTCCATTTGCACTGGACGATGTGGACCAGGCGCGCTGGAGCTGGCGCCTGCCGACACCGGTGGGCACCCAGATGGCGGTGGAGTTGCAGGCCCTGGAAGCGGTGTTTGCCGAACGTGCGGCTGCGCTGGGCGTGCGCATCGAACGCGGGCGTGCGGTACAGGCGGTGGATGCGCACGAGGCGCAGGTTGCCGTGCACACCGGCTCCGGCAGGGTCCACGGCCGCTGGCTGGTCGGTTGTGATGGGGCCCGCAGCACGGTACGCAAACAATCGGGCTTCCTCTTCGCTGGAACCGGGCCAGAGTTCACCGGTTACACGCTGCTGGTCGAACTGGCAGATGGGTGTGTACTCACACCAGGCCGACAGTTCACCGATCACGGGATGTGCAATTTCAACCCGCCAGGCATGCTGGCGCTGGCCGATTTCGATGGTGGCGCCGGCCATCGCACGCCACTGGACCGGCACACCGCGCAAGCGTTGCTGCGGCGGGTGTCTGGCTGCGAGGCAACGATCACTGCATTGCACCTGGCCACGACATGGACCGATGCTGCGCGCCAGGCGACGGCCTATCGCAGCGGACGTGTGATGTTGGCAGGTGATGCCGCGCACATGCATTCGCCGTTGGGCGGCCAGGGACTGAACCTCGGCATCGGCGATGCGATGAACCTCGGTTGGAAGCTGGCCGCCGTGGCGCGGGGCAAGGCCGATGAGGCGCTGCTGGACAGCTATCAGGCTGAGCGCCATCCGGTGGGCGCCAAGGTGCTGGACTGGTCGCGCGCGCAGGTTGCGCTGATGCGACCCGGGGCCGGTTCGCGCGCACTGGCAGCGATCATGGCCGACCTGGCCGGCACCCGCGATGGGGCCACGTATCTGGCCGAGCGGATCTGGGGTGTTTCGCAGCAGCTGGATCTTGACGGGGACCACCCGCTGGTCGGCAGGAGCGCGCCGGACTTCCGGTTGGTCGATGGCCGCCGCCTGGGCGAACTGCTGAGAGCGGGGCAGGGGGCGCTGCTTGTTTTCGACCCGGCGTCTTCGCCGCCGCAGCATGGCCAACGCTGGCAGCCTTCCATCGCCTGCGCCGCAGATACCGGGGATGTGGCGTCGGGCCTGGGGGCGGTGCTGGTGCGCCCGGATGGCATCGTTGCCTGGGCCTGTGGCACACGGGGGGATATGTCCGGCCTCGATTCAGCGCTTGCTTCCTGGACCGGTCCGACCCGGTGATCTGCCCGCTAATGCGCAGTCACCATCGTCTGCGAGCGACAGCTGGCCTCGGTCATCACCAAGGCCAGCTGCTTCAGTGAGTAGGGCTTGCGCAGCAGCGTGAAACCGTGGCCTGGATCGCGGGCCAGCAGTTCGCTGTAGCCACTGGTGAGGATGATCGGAAGATCGGGCAGGCGGCTGCGGATGGTGCGGGCCAGATCCAGCCCATTGGTCCCGGGCATGACCACGTCGCTGAACACCACGTGGAAACGCGCAGCGTCGCGCTCGAGCTCCGCCAGTGCTTCGTCGGCATTGCGCGCGAGTACGACGTTGTACTCAAGCTCGCGCAGCGCACCGACTGCAAATTCGGCCACATCCACATTGTCTTCCACCACCAGCACGCACAATCCGTGACCATGCAGCAATCCCGGTTGCGCGGTCGGCAGCTCGATGGAGGCGTTTGCCTGCGCCAGGGGCAGATACAGCGTGAAGCGCGTACCGACACCGGCCTGGCTCTGTACGTCCACTTCGCCCTCGGACTGCTTGACGAAGCCGAAAACCTGGCTGAGGCCAAGCCCGGTGCCCGCGCCCACTCCCTTGGTGGTGAAGAATGGCTCGAAGATCCGGTCCACCACGGACGGATCGATACCGGCACCGGTGTCGCTGACGCTGATCGCAGCGAAGTTGCCTTTCATCGGCGCCGCGAACCGTACGGAAGGCACCGATGTCAGCTGTTCCACATCGATCGTCACCTTGCCGTGGCCGTCAATGGCGTCGCGCGCGTTCACCGCGATGTTGATCAGTGCGGTGTCGAGCTGGGTCCGGTCCAGCAGCACCGGCAACGGGGCGTCGGGCAGGTTCACCGACACGGAGATGCGTGCACCCAGCACTGTGGTGATGATGTCTGAAAGCGCGCGTACGCTCTCGCAAAGGTCGAATACCTGCGGCGACAGGCTCTGCCTGCGCGAGAACGCCAGAAGCTGGGCGGTCAGGCGAGTGGCGCGGTCAGCGGCGGTTTCGATCGCCTGTACATAGCGCAGGCGCGCATCTTCGGCCGGCCAGGTATGCAGCAGCATGTCCACGGAACCGGTGATGACCTGCAGCAGATTGTTGAAGTCGTGGGCAACGCCGCCGGTCAGCTGGCCGATGGCCTCCAGCTTCTGCGACTGCCGCAGCTGTTCGCGGGCGCGTACCAGTTCAAGATGGGCCTCGCGTGCCTGCTCGGTGATGGCCGCCACCTGGCGGGTGTGCCGGTCGCGTTCGATCACCCGCTCGGTCTGCTCGCTGACCATGCAGATGATGCCGGCCACGCCTCCGCAACCGGCACGCAGCGGCGAGTAGGAGAACGTCCAGAATGTCTCGCGCAACGTGCCATCACGGTCCATCATCAACGGCATGTTCTTGAAACTGCGGCTTGTACCGCCGAAGGCGTCGTTGACAGCATCGACGACGTCGGCCCAGACGTCCGCCCAGACGTCTTCCAATCGGCTGCCCATGGCGCCGTGCAGCTTGCCGCCCAGCATCGGCAGGTAGGCATCGTTGAAGAAGAACGCCTTGTTGTCGTGGCCCCATGCGATCCACAGAGGCTCCGGAGAATCCAGGATCATCGCCAGCAGAGCGCGAAGTTCGGGAGGAGCGTTGATCGCGTCGGTGGAACGGGCCCAGTCGCTGTCCTGCAGCAGTCGGTAGGCGAGTTGATCGGGTGCCGAGACAGGAAGGGGGAAGGGATGCATGGCCGTGCGCGAAGAAAGGTGCCGCAGCTTAGCCGAGGTGATGTCATTGCGCCCTGCACAGCTCCTTTGCCCTGGCTGTCATCGGCCCTGCGCGGCGCACGAGGTGACTCACGGGGCGCCCTCTGACTGCACCATCATCCCTGCGCCAACAGCCTGCGTCGTGGCACCGTCGTATTGCAGCCTCAGACACCCAGAAGCGAATTCACCTGCCAATCGGCAACCCGCGCATGGCTCACCGCCTGATGACTGCCGCATCCGTCGCAGCGGAACAAGGCGCCGCCCGGCAGCTGGACCAGATTGTCTTCGCTGGCCGAGCGGGTTTCAGAGCAATGCCGGCAGATGACAGTGAGCGCCGTAATGCGCTCCACCCCGCCAGACAGGTCGAACACAGCTTCAAAGGCATGGATGACAGGGTGACCAGTGGCCGGCATCGGGAAAGTCGTCGTGATGGGGAGGCCTTATCCTGCCCCCCCCGATCGTGACGGGCTGGTCATCCGCATGCATTGGAACGATCAAGATGCCCGGCGGATCAGAGATCCTTCTTCTTGCCGCTCAGGTCGATCGGCCTGTCACTGCCCTTGCGCTCGCTCGACCACACTTCCATGCTCTTGTTGCAGCGGCTCTCGCGGGCAGCCACTTCGGGCGGCAGGTCCTTCAGATGCGGCGACTCCTGGCAGGCCTGGTGCATGTTGCTGTCGTCATACGTGGCACAGGCGCTGAGCGTGGCCAGGGCAAAGGCGGTGAGGGAGGCGCGAAGCAGGGGCTGCAGGATCATGGGGAGTCTCGGGTGGTGCCGGGCTGGCCATGGAATTCAAATCCGTGACCCCGGGCACGAGCAATCCGTCCAACCGCACTTGTTATTCTGTAACAGATGCGCGATAGTCCGGCGCCTGCTGCTGTCAGGCGACGCAGATCATCAGGATCATGCTCAGCGCCAGCATCAGCACGAATACGCGCCGGCTCAGCGCAAGGCAGGCCAGGCAGGCGGCCAGTGCCCAGGCAGCCAGCAGCGCGCAGGCCAGCAGCCACAGCCCGATCACGATCAAGGATCCGGTCGCCAGCGCCGACAACGCGATGGCCTTGTACAGAGCCACGCCCAACACGCTGCCGAGCACGCCCGCCTGCAGGGCGATGGCATCGTGATGTGCGGGGGCAGGCGCGTGGAGCATGGTGGCTGGATGGTTCCAAGCGTGAGCGGCGCGCGTACTGTGCCCGAACATACATCCACGCCATGTGTACTTCGCCGACGGCGCGATCAGTGACGGCGGCGCGACAGCAATAGCCCAATGCCCACCACGGGCGCGATCCCAAGGATCGGTGCTTTGTACAACGGCCAGCCATGCAGTACGCCCGTGATCACCAGTGCCGCCGTCGCCAGCAACAGGCCCGCACCCCAAACGCGTGCGGGCCAGGCACCGAAGAAGTGGCGACGTTGCGGAGCCGCGGCAGCGTTGGCGGGCCGATCTGCGAGCGCCTCTGCCAGTGCGTCCCGGAAGGTTGGGAAATCATGCATCGATGCCCGCGTGCGCTGCAGCAGCACGCTCGGTCCATCGATCAGGATCAGATCGACATGATCGTCCAGGTTGTAGGACCGGATCTGCTTGAACGGGAGAGGAGGACGGTGCTGGAATACCAGACGATCCTGTTCCAGTACCACCCGGTCCCGTTGTGGGGAATAGACAACGAAGCCGAGAATCAGCGGCGACAGCGTGAAAATCGCTGCCGCGCCCAGTGCCGGAAGCGGCCCAAGTTCGGGTGCGACGGCAAACAGGAGTATTGCCAGTGGTCCGGCTCCGGCGGCAACGATGGCGTACTGGTGATAGCGCCTGAAGATGCGTACTTCGCTGCCGATTTTCCGCGGCCGGGCGGGGAGACGGGAGCGGGCGGTGGGTGACTTCATGGACTGCGTTCGATCACGGCTTTCCGGCAAGAAAGCGTGGCGTCGCGTTGCAATGAAGTCCATACAACTATTTCGAATCCACCCTTGCTGGACCCCTGTGTGAGTCCTCGTGCGCCTTCGCCCACGCATCTGCTCAGTCGAACTCGCCCTCGGCCGATTCCAACCGCTGCCGGTACGCCGCCCGATGCTGGTACAGGCGCTGGCACTCGGCGGACCGGTGGATCCGGCTGGCCGGTTCGTTGGCCACGGCGTCGCACATCCTTGCGATGTGGTTGTTGGACGCCAGTTCTGTCACGAAGAACACGGCGGTGATGCCGGTACCCAGCAGCACGACATAGAGCAGGCGGCTGAGCCAGCGCGTGCGCTTGCGCTCGAAGTGCTGCTGGAGGGTCAGGTCGAAGCGGATGATGCTGAGCACGATCCAGATGATCGCGACCAGGAAGCAGAGCGTGGGCAGCAGGCCTCGCCAGAGTCCTGCTTCGTACACCGACTCGCTGTAGTGAACTGCTGCCCCGGCACCTGCGATGGCGATCGCCAGCGCCCAGTTACGTCCCAGCGAGAGCAGGTCATCGAGCAGCTTCTCCCGGTTCCTGGTCGATCCTGCTGCCACGTGGGTTCCGTCTCCATGCTGTGACCGGCGGCGGAACTGCCGCCGATCCTGCAGATGGTGGAGCATCGCTGCGGCGATGAGAAGACCGCGCGGCTCAGTGTGCGAGGGCGCGGGCGCCGATCCAGCGCCGGTAGCGGCGGGTCCGACACTTTGCGGCCGCCTGTGCCAGCAGCAGGGCCCATACTGGTGAAACGGTGGGTGCGGTGGGGCGGCGCCGGCTCAACCGGCCCAGCTGATACTTCACTGCGGCCATGTGCGCACTGGCCGCCAGCGGCTTGCTGCGCCAGTTGATGTCGCGCAGTGTCGGCACCGGATCGCGGCCCTGCTGCCAGTGCTGCGGCAGATCCGGCTCGATCGCCAGCGCGGTGGCGATGCCGACCATGGCCACGCCGCTGGCCAGCACCTGCTCTGCCACTTCGCGGCGGCGGATGCCGCCGGTGACCATCAGCGGCATCCTTGCCACCGTGGCGATCTCGCGCGCGAATTCGAGGAAGTACGCCTCGCGGGCCACGCTGCGCTGGTCGCGTGCGGCGCCGGTCATGGCCGGTGCTTCATAGCTGCCGCCGGACAGTTCGACCAGATCCACGCCGAGGGGCGCCAGCATCTCGACCACGTCGCGCGCGTCCTCGGGCGAGAAGCCGCCGCGCTGGAAATCGGCGGAGTTGAGCTTCACCGCCACCACGAACGTGGGCGCCACCGTCGCGCGCACACCCTGCACGATCTCCAGCAGCAGGCGCGCACGGTTCTGCAGGCTGCCACCCCAGCGGTCATCGCGGCGGTTCGACAGCGGCGACAGGAACTGGCTGAGCAGGTAGCCGTGCGCGGCATGGATCTCCACGCCGCTGAAACCGGCGCGCTCGGCCAGCTCGGCACTGCGGATGAAGCGGGCGATCACGTCTTCAATATCCGCCTCGGTCATCGCCCGCGGCGGCGCGAACTGTTTGGACAGTGCGCCCATGTCCAAGGGGACCGCCGAAGGCGCCAATGCCGGCTGGCCGAGCGCGGCCGGCATCTGCCGCCCGGGGTGGTTGATCTGCATCCACATCTGCACCCCGCGCGAGCGCGCGGTGTCGGCCCAGGCGATGAAACGCTCCAGGTGGCGATCGTCCTCCAGCACCACGCCGCCGGGGCCGGTCATGGCGCGGCTATCAACCATCACGTTGCCGGTGATGATCAGTCCGGCGCCGCCGTCGGCCCAGCGCTGGTACAACTGCAGCAGCGCTTCGGAGGGGGCGTGGTCGGCGTCGGCCATGTTCTCCTCCATCGCCGCCTTGGCGATGCGGTTGCGGATGAGGGCGCCGGAAGGCAGCGCCAGGGGCGAGAACAGCGACATGGGACAGCTCCAGGACAGGGGAATGGCGCTACGCTAACCTTCAAGTTTTATTGAAGGTCAATGGGTTCCGATGTCGAGGATTCAGGCAGATGAAGATCGGTGAGCTGGCCCGCCGCACGGGCCTGGCGGCGTCACGCATCCGCTTCTATGAGGAGGCAGGGTTGCTGGTCGTCCAGCGGCAGGCCAACGGCTACCGCGACTACCCGGAGCAGGCGGTGCTGCTGCTGGAGCTGATTACCGGTGCGCAGCGCGCCGGCTTCAGCCTGGAGGAGATACGCGCCTTGCTGCCACCGGACATGGGCCAGTGGCAGCACGACGCATTGATCTCGATGCTGCAGCAGAAGGTGGCCGACATCGAGGCGCTGCAGTTGCGGCTGGCAGAGAGCCGGGCGCACCTGCTGGCCCTGATCGAGGACATCCAGGCGCGGCCGGAGGGCATCGACTGCGCGGCCAACTCGCGGCGGGTGCTGGAGCGCGTCAAGCGCGGTGAGCTGGCGCGCCCGACACTTGCGGCCGGCGATACGGCGTTGCTGCGGCCGGATCGCCGCCGCCGCGCGGGCAGCAGCTGACAATCCGGCGCGAAGGTCAGTGACTGCCCACGCCGGCTGTCTTGCGCTTCCTGTCCAGCATCACCGCCACGCACCACAGCAGCAGGCCGCCGATGGCGGTGGCGGCACCGACATAGCCAGTGCTGGCCGGGCTGAAGCCGGCACTGATCGCCATGCCACCCAGCCACGGGCCGAGTGCATTGGCGGTATTGAAGGCGGCATGGTTGGAGGCGGCGGCCAGGGTCTGTGCTTCGCCGGCCACGTCCATCAGGCGCGTCTGCAATACTGCGGCCAGCGCGCCCATGGTGCCGACGGTAATGATCATCGGGCCGATGGTCCACACCGACTGCGCGGCCAGCGGATACAGCAGCAGCATCACGATCGACCACAGCAGCACCACGGCGGCGGCCTTGAAGTGGAACTTGTCCACCAGCCAGCCACCGGCGATGTTGCCGATGATCGCGCCGATGCCGAACACGCCCACCGCCAGCGGCATCCACGATTCGGCCACGCCGGTGACCTGCACCAGGGTCGGTGCCAGGTAGGTGAACACGCAGAACATGCCGGCGAAGCCAACGGCGCCGATCGCCAGCGCCAGCCACACCTGGGTGGTGTTGAAGGCGCGCAGTTCGCGCATCGGCGAGGTACGGACCTCGTCCGGGTCCGGCAGCAGGAAGCGCGCGATCATCGCCACGGTGGCGATGGCCAGCACGCTGACCAGGGCAAAGGCGGTGCGCCAGCTCAGCTGCTGGCCCAGCCAGGTGGTCAGCGGATTGCCGACCAGGATCGCGATCGACAGGCCCAGCAACACGCGCGACATCGCCTGGCCGCGCTGGCCGGCCGGGCTGATCGCGGCGGCAACCAGCATCGCCACGCCGAAGTAGGCGCCATGCGGCAGGCCGGCGACGAAACGCGCAATGAGCATCGTGCCGTAGTTCGGCGCCAGTGCGCTGGCCAGGTTGCCGACGGCATAGAAGCCCATCAGTGCCAGCAGCAGCTTGCGGCGAGGGAAGCTGGCGCCGACGAAGGCGAGGATCGGGGCGCCGACGACCACGCCGATGGCGTAGGCGCTGATCAGGTGGCCGACCTGGGTTTCGGAAATCGACAGGCCGCGGCTGATCTCCAGCATCAGGCCCATGCTGGCGAATTCACTGGTGCCGATGGCGAAGCCGCCCAGCGACAAGGCAAGGATGATCAGGGTGCGCTGACGGGGCGTCAGCCGCGCAGCCAGGGAAGAGTTGGGGCTCATGCGGGGCGCGATGGGGGCGGGGAGCCGGTCATTGTACTGCTGCACCGCAACAAGGGCAGCAGCACTCAGGGTAAATCAGCGTTTGATCGGTGACACGTTCGCCCACCCGCCATCGCGCGGCGCGATCAGATGCCCAGCGCTGCCCGGGCGTGCGCATACTTGCCGCGCAGGCGCCCGGCCGTCGCCGCGTCGAGCATCGCCAGGCGCTGCGGATCGGCGTTGTCATCCAGATCGGCCTGCTTCACCTTCAGTGCCAGCGGGTGGGCGGCAATGCGCGCGTAGTAGCTGTCCGCGTCGGGGGCCGCGTCGCGGTTGAGCAGGTGGACCGCCTCGCGCAGCGGGGCGGGAAAGACCTCGATCCGTGCGGCAAACGCCGGGCAGTCTTCGGCTACGTCATGCAGCCAGGCCACCACTTCGGCGTCATCGTCGCCGCGCACCGCGGCCGCCACCCGCGCCACATGGCAGATGTAAGGCTGGCCGGCCTTGTCCGTCTGGCCCGTGTGGGCCTCGGTGGCCAGCGTGCGTGCAAGTGCTACCCAGTCCATTGCAATCTCCTTGGATATCCGCAGACAGTTTCGCGCAGAAGCCGTAGCGCTTGTGCATACGCCGATGACACTGCGATGGGCATCATGGCGGGGCAGGGGACGCAGTGTTGCCCCGACAAGGAGGAATGCGATGCAGGAATTCAGGCATGTGCTGGAAACCCGTGGCCGCTATCAGCTGGTAGCAGTGTCCTACGAGCCGGTGTACGCTCCGGGCGATGTGGTCGGCCATGCGGTCGTCGCCGACGATGGGGATCGTCTGACCGACCTGGTATCACTGGCCGAAGCGCGCCAACTGCTGTTGCAGCGGGTGCGTGAAGAGGGCGAAGAGCCCGGGCTGGAGAACGAAAACAACCTGCGGAAGAAGGCGTCGCGCTGGCGCCGCCGCTAGGCCGTCGCGCCCTCGTGCGCATCATGGAGGATTCGGGTGTTGCCCAGTAAGAAGTATCTGCTCATCGCCATCGTCACGCTGGCGACCCTGCTGCTTGGTTTCGTGTTTTCCGGCTACCTGACCCTGTTGTTCCTGGGGTTGGACACCAAGCTGTTCACCTGGAACACGTACTACCAGTACTACCACGCCATCGGCCAGCCGCAGGTTGCGCCGTTCGTGGGCAAGATCAAGTGGGCCGGCTACGTGGGCTTCGGCCTGCCGCTGCTGGTCCTGCTGGTGACCGGTCTGGTGCTGCTGCTGAAGAAGGACAAGCGCTCGCTGCATGGCGACGCGCGCTTCGCCACCGGCGCCGACCTGTCCAGGCATGGCATGTTCAAGAAGACCGGCCAGAGCATCGTGGTCGGCAGCCATGGCGGCAAACTGGTGCGGCTGGATGGCCAGCAGTTCGTGATTCTTGCGGCACCCACCCGTTCAGGCAAGGGCGTGGGCGTGGTCATCCCGAACCTGCTGGAATACGGCGAATCGCTGGTGGTGCTGGACATCAAGCAGGAGAACTTCGACCTGACCAGCGGCTGGCGCGCCAGCCAGGGCCAGGAGATCTACCTGTTCAATCCCTTCGCCGAGGATCGGCGCACGCACCGCTGGAACCCGCTCAGCTATGTCTCCGATGATCCGGCATTCCGGGTGTCGGACCTGATGAGCATCGCCGCGATGCTGTATCCGGACGGCGCCGAGGACCAGAAGTTCTGGGTCAGCCAGGCGCGCAACGCGTTCATGGCCTTCACCCTGTATCTGTTCGAAAACTGGGACGACGAGCGCAGCAGTGGCTTCCCGGGCGGCTCGGGCACGCCGACGCTGGGTTCTGTCTACCGGTTGTCATCCGGCGATGGCACCGATCTGAAGAAGTACCTCAAGGCCTTGTCGGAGCGTTCGTTCCTCAGTGGCAACGCGCGTTCGGCGTTCGCCAACATGCTGTCCCAGGCCGACGAGACGTTCGCCTCGATCCTGGGCACCTTCAAGGAACCGCTCAATCCCTGGATCAACCCGGTGCTGGACAAGGCCACCAGCAGCAACGACTTCCTGCTGACCGACGTGCGCAAGAAGAAGATGACCATCTACATCGGCATCCAGCCGAACAAGCTGGCCGAGAGCCGGCTGATCATCAACCTGTTCTTCAGCCAGCTGATCAACCTCAACACCAAGGAACTGCCCAAGTCCAACCCGGACCTGAAGTACCAGTGCCTGCTGCTGATGGACGAATTCACCTCGATCGGCAAGGTCGAGATCATCGCCTCGGCGGTGTCCTACATGGCCGGTTACAACATCCGCCTGCTGCCGATCATCCAGAGCATGTCCCAGCTCGATGCCACCTACGGCCGGGAAGTCTCGCGCACGATCATCACCAACCACGCGCTGCAGATCCTGTACGCGCCGCGCGAGCAGCAGGACGCCAACGACTATTCGGACATGCTGGGCTACACCACCATCCGCAAGAAGAACGTCACGCACGCCCGCGAGAAGACCCACAGCTTCACCGAGGAGCGGCGGGCACTGATGCTGCCGCAGGAGCTGAAGGCGATGGGGCCGGACAAGGAAGTGTTCCTGTACGAGGGCATACCGCATCCGGTGAAGTGCGACAAGATCCGCTACTACAAGGATCGCTACTTCACCTCGCGGCTGCTGCCGAAAGTCGACGTTCCAATGCTTAACGTCTAATTCACGTCGTTAAATTTGTGACGTAGATTCATATTCACTGACGTGAAAACGTGAGTTGAGTCAAGAATTCGGCATTTGTTCATAGATTTTCAGACTTGTCTGACATGGAATTGACGCGTGGTTGTGCGACCCTGTGCATGCCGTTCAGAAATGTGTGATGGATGGCAGATGTTGTAGAGCAGGGTGGCCAGGAGTTTGTGCCATGAAACATGGATGGTTTCGACGTTGGTGAGGTATGCGGGTGTGTCGCCGGGAGTGTCTGGCGGCCCCGCGACTTGGTTGGCAGCCGTTGGCTGCAGGGGAGCCGGAGTGGGTGTGCTGCCAGTCAGTGCGTCGCTCCGATTCCGGCGTGCGCGACGCAGCGCCGGACGACCAGGGGACCAATGCTCGGGACTGCTTTTTCGTACGTCAAAGTGAAGCCCGTATGAATCAGGCGTTTATCGCGAAAATGTCCATCGCCGCAGTGGCGGCGTTGATGGTGGCCGGTTGCGCCACCAAGTCCGCTCCCGATTTCGGAGGCCGCTGGAAGCCGGTGAACCGCTTTGCTGCGGCAACCACCGAGATCCCGCTGTACTCCAGCTACGTCTACCAAGCCTCGCCGATGGATGGCACGCTCAAAGCCATGCTCGAGCGCTGGGCCAAGGATTCCGGACGCACGCTGGATTACCGCCTGAGCTCGGACTTCACCCTGTACGGCGCGGTTTCCAACATCGACACCACCAACGCTCAGCAGGCCGTGATCGATCTGACGGCGGCCTATGCAGCGCAGGGCATCTCCGTCTCCATCGTTGGCAACCAGATCGTTGTGCAGAGCGCTGGCTCGACGCCGACCGCGTCGGCACAGGGCGCTGATTCCAACAGCGGCACCTGAGTCCACCTCGAAATCATCGAACGTGCCGCTCCCCGCGCCTGTCGCAGGGGTGCCACGCCCATTGATGTTTCAGCAGTACGGAAGAATCCATGTTCCGCAAGAAGGATCCCGGCAATAGTCCCAAGGTCGAGCAGTCGGTCGCCAAGGCGGTCAGCTACGAGATCACCGTGGCCGACATGGCGCGTCGCAGTGAGCGCCGTGCCTGGTGGGTCGCCACCGGCTCATTGCTGATGTCGCTGGCACTGGCTGGCGGCTACTACTACATGCTGCCGCTGAAGGAGAAGGTGCCGTTCCTGGTGATGGCTGATGCCTACACGGGTACCGCCACGGTGGCGCGCCTGAGGGGCACGTTCCAGGGCGAGACGATCACCACCAATGAAGCGGTCAACCGCAGCAATGTCGCCCAGTACGTGCTGGCGCGCGAGTCGTACGACTCCGCGGTGATGGGGTTGCGCGACTGGGAGCTGGTGTTCGTCATGTCCAGTGATGCCGTGGCCGCAAGCATGAAGCAGCGCTATGCCAGCAATAATCCGCAGAATCCGTTCGTGATGTACGGCCGGGGCAAGGCGATCAGGGTCAAGATCCTCAGCATCACCCCGCTGGGCGTGCAGGCGAACGGCAGCTTCCGTGGCGCGTCGGTGCGCATCCAGCGCAGCCTGCTCGACAAGCGCAGCGGTGCATCGACCTATCTGGACAACCAGTTGGTCACCATGCGCTTCCAGTACAACCAGAATCTGGCGCTCTCCGAACAGGACCGCGTGCTCAACCCATTGGCGTTCCAGGTCACGGAGTACCGTGTCGACAACGACTATGCGCGCGGCGTGCCCGTGCCGGATGACGGTGCCATGCAGCAGCAGGCCCAGGATGCCGCGCAACAGGCACAGCTCGCCGCACAGCAGGCGCAGGGCATGTACGTTCCGAACAATCCGGCCGCTGCCACCATGATCGATCCCGCCACCGGTCAGCCCGTCGCAGTGCCGGCCAATGGGCAGATGCAGCCGATGCAGGGTGCGCCCATGCAGGGGCAGCCGGTCCAGGGGCAGCCGATGCCGGGGCAGGGCGCGCCGGGACAGCCGGCAATGATGCCGGCACCGAACCATTCCACCGGAAATGCTGATGGAGCAAGCAACCGATGAGTAGTCGAAAAATCAGGGGAAGCGCGTGGGCGCTGCTGTCGTTGCTGTCGCTGGTGTTTTCCAGCGCGGCGATGGCACAGGCAGTTGACCACTACGAGTATGAGAAGGACCGCATCTACCCGGTTCGCACCGGCCTGGGCCTCACCACCCAGATCGAGCTGAGCCCGAACGAGAAGATCCTCGACTACAGCACCGGCTTCAGCAGCGGCTGGGAACTCACCCGTCGCGAGAACGTGTTCTATCTCAAGCCGAAGAACGTCGACGTCGACACCAACATGATGGTGCGTACCGAGACCCATTCGTACATTTTCGAGCTGAAGGTCGTTGCCACCGACTGGCGCCAGCTTGAGCAGGCCCGTCGCGCCGGCGTGCAGTACAAGATCGCATTCGTCTATCCGAATGACACTGTGTTTGGCCCTGCCCAGTCGGCGGTCGAGGAGGAGGCGCAGCCGCTGCTCAGTACCGAGCTGGCCAAGGATCGCCAATACAACTTCAACTACTCCTATTCGACCAGCAAGGCCAAGAAGATGGGATGGCTGGTCCCGGTCAACGCCTACGACGATGGCCGTTTCACCTATCTGAAACTGCCCAACTCGCCCGAGTACAAGACCGGTATCTTCCCGGCCGTATTCGGTCGCGAGAAGGAGTATGGCGAGGATTTCGTGGTCAACACCACGGTTGAGGGCAATACGCTGATCGTGCACGGGACGTACCCGTACCTGGTCATCCGCCACGGCGACTTCGTCGTCGGCCTGCGAAGGAACGTGAAGAAATGAGCCAGCAGAACACTCCCGAAAACGATCCGAATCCGTCTCCGTACGGACAGGGGCCTGCGGCTCAGGAGCCATCGGCGAACCCTTACTACGGGCACGCGCAGACAGAGGCGGCGCCGGATCTGGATGCCAGTGCCCCACAGCTTCGCTCTGCGGAAGAGCAGCGCTTGAACCGCAAGGCGCTGTTGTTCCTCGGCGGCATCCTGGTGTTGTTGCTGGCCATGGGCTTCCTGCTGCTGCGCAAGGGCAAGGAAGACGCTGAAGAAGCCAAGGCGCCGCCGCAGGTTGCACGTTCGAGCACCCCCGACCTGCCGATCATTGCACCCTCCGCGATTCGCGAGGCTGCCCGGGAAGCCGCCGAGCCCATTCCGATGCTGCCGCCACCGCCGCAGGAAACGATGGGCCCGACGTTCATTCCTCGTGCCGAACCCGAGCGCGAGGTCGAGCGTGGCCCGAGTCTGCTGGATCGCCGCATTGCCGGTAGTGGTGGCGCAGGCGTGGGCACGGGCGACGCTGGCGGCCAGGCCGCAGCAGGGGACAACGACGATCCCTACATGCAGGCCACGTTGGCTGCGCTGCAGGCGCAGAACGGCAATGCTCCGCCGGCCAAGGTGCGCCGCGGGCCTGATGTGGAGGATGTGTCCAATGCTTCCTACATCCGGAGCCCCGACGCGCTGCTGGTGCGTGGCACCTATCTGCGTTGTGTACTCGAGACCCGCATCATCACCGATCTTGCAGGTTATACGTCGTGCCTGTTGACCGAGCCGGTCTACTCGATCAACGGCCGCAGCCTGCTGCTGCCCAAGGGGTCCAAGATCTATGGTGCGTACGGTGGCGGTCCCAAGGGCAAGCGCGTGGAAGTGATCTGGGATCGCATCACCACGCCCAATGGCATCGACGTGGCCATGTCCAGCCCGGGCGTGGATCAGCTGGGTGGTGCCGGTCATCCTGGCCAGTACAGCGCGCACTGGGGTAGTCGCATTGCGTCGGCGTTGATGATCAGCCTGATCGCCGACGCCTTCAAGTACGCCGCAGCCGAACATGGCCCAGAGTCGACGACGGTTTCCAGCAATGGTTTCGCCGTTCGTTCGCCCTATGAAAGCGCCACCGCGCGCACGATGGAGCGTCTCGCCAACGAAGCCCTCACCAGTTCGAATCGCCCGCCGACTGTCACCATCAACCAGGGCACCATCGTGAACGTCTACGTCGCCAAGGACGTTGACTTCACCAACGTGCTCAACCCGCGCCGGTAACCCGAAGAACAACCATGGACGCCGAAGTGTCACCCCTCGCCCTCGTTTCCAGCGATTTCCTGCGCTATCAGTACGAAGTGCTGGGCATCGCCGAGTACATGACATCCCCGGAAGTGACGGAAATCTGCATCAACCGTCCCGGTGAGCTGTACCTGGAAACCCGGGCCGGGTGGCAGCGGGTGGACGTGCCGGGCCTGACCTTCGAGCGGGCCCGGCAGTTCTGCACCGCCGTAGTGAACGAAAGCAACACCGGCCAGCGCATCACCGATGCCGATCCGGTGGTGTCGCTCACGTTCCCCACCGGCCAGCGTGCGCAGTTCGTGATTCCACCTGCCTGTGATGCCGGCAAGGTTTCGATCACGATCCGCCTGCCGTCCAAGCACACCAAGTCGCTCACCCAGTACCACGAGGATGGTTTCTTCAACCAGATCCTGGAACAGGATGGCAGTCTGAGCGAGCAGGACCGCGAGCTGCTGGAACTGCGCCAGCAGCGCGAGTACGCAGAATTCTTCCGTCGTGCGGTGATGTACCGCAAGAACATCGTGGTCTCCGGTGCGACCGGTAGCGGCAAGACCACCTTCATGAAAGCGCTGGTCAATCATATCCCGGACAACGAGCGCCTGGTCACGATCGAGGACGCACGCGAGCTGTTTCTGACCCAACCCAATGTGGTGCACCTGCTGTACTCCAAGGGCGGGCAGAGCACCAGCAATGTCAGCGCAAAGAGTTGCATGGAAGCCTGCCTGCGCATGAAGCCAGAACGCATCATCCTGGCCGAGCTGCGCGGTGACGAGGCGTTCTACTTCATCCGCAACTGCGCATCGGGCCACCCGGGCTCGATCACCAGTTGCCATGCCGGTAGCCCGGAGCAGACCTGGGATCAGCTGGCGCTGATGGTGAAGGCCTCGGCCGAGGGTTCGGGCCTGGAGTTCAACGTGATCAAGCGACTGTTGATGATGACCATCGACATCGTCGTGCATATCAAGGCGCATGCCGGCTCGCGCTACATCACCGGCATCGACTTCAATCCTGGGCGTGCCCAGGGGCAGGAGGGCTGACCAATGCTGCCAGGACTGGAAATGATGGCGTGCCCGGAAATGGCCGTCTCGATGGACGTGATGCAGCACGTCATCAACGTGGAATCGTCGCGCAACCCCTATGCCATCGGCGTGGTCGGCGGCGCCCTGGTGCGCCAGCCCAAGGCCCTCGACGAGGCGCTGGCCACCGTTCGCATGCTGGAGGAGAAGGGCTACAACTTCTCCATTGGCCTGGCCCAGGTCAACCGTTACAACCTGGGCAAGTACGGGCTGGATTCCTACGAGAAGGCCTTCCAGCAGTGCCCGAACCTGCAGGCTGGTTCGCGCATCCTCGCCGATTGCTACAAGCGCTCCGGTGGTGACTGGGGCAAGTCGTTCAGCTGCTACTACTCGGGCAACTTCGAGACCGGCTTCCGTCACGGGTACGTGCAGAAGATCTATGACTCGATCCGCCGCGGTCAGCAGGTCGCAAGCAACGGCGTCGCGCCGATTGACGTGGTCAGCCGCGGCGAGCGTCGGGTGGTCAGGGTCGAACATCATCCGCAGACGGCCTCGCCGGCCCAGGCACGCATCGTCGCCCAGGCCAGTGCGCCGGTGTACGTGCCGTCCAATGACCCGGCCCGGGCCTACACCGTTTACCCATCCACCGGTGCGATGGCCCGCGGCAGCCTGCTGAACATCGCCGACCAGGCGGTATCGCGCGTGGTGCTGGGCTCGGTCGATCGAATGATGCAGCCACAGGCACAGGGTGGAAACGACATGCCGCAGCAGGCTCCACAGCCGTATCAGCAGCCTGGTGCGGCGCAGGGCGGGGCCGCCATGCCGCAACAGCTTCCCGGGATGGCTGCCGGGGCGAACGCGCCGGTGATGCTGCGCCCGTGGAATGAGCGTAACGCGCCGGCAGCGGACACCCAGAATTTCTACAACGCACCGGCGCCCCGTGCGCCGGTGCAGCAGATTCCCGCAGGGGATGCGGCCTTCGTGTTCTGACGAAGTCGTGGTGCGACCGGTCCCCCGGCTGGTCGATTCAGTTGTGTTAGTCCATCAACAAGGAAATCAATCCATGAAGCGATTCAATCTCGACCTCGTCCAGGCCCAGCGCACGCTGAAGACCATGCTGATGGCCGTCGCATTCGCCGGTGCTGTGTTCGCTCCGCAGGCCCTGGCCGGCACTGACTTCGGTGGCACCGATGGCAAGGTCTGCGGCTTCTTCTCCAACATCAACGGTCTGCTGAACATGGCCTCGATCGCCGTGGTCACGATCGCCGTGATCTTCGCCGGTTACCAGATTGCGTTTGCCCACAAGCGCATCGGTGACGTGGCCCCGATCCTCATCGGCGGTGTGCTGATCGGCGCGGCAGGCCAGATCGCGCGCATGCTGCTCGGCAAGGAGGCTGGCAGCTGCGAAAAGGTCGGTGGTGGCGACGGCGCTGGCATGGCGTTTGAAATGATCAAGCACGCCGTCCAGTACTACAGTGCATAAGAACGTCCTGTTCCGGGGATGCACGCGCCCAGCGATGTTCCTGGGCGTTCCCTACCTGCCATTTTTCATGGTGGCGGGTGGGTTGTTGCTGCTGAGCATGTACACGAACTTCTGGTTTCTGCTGACCATCCCGGTGGCCATCTTCATCATGCGGCAGATGGCCAAGCGTGACGAGATGATCTTCCGCCTGCTGGGCCTGCGCCTGATGTTCAAGCTCAAGGTGCGCAACGTGCAGGAGCATGATGGCATGTGGGTGTTCAACCCGAATCACTACCGCAACAAGCCAGCCCCCAGGGATTGAGGGCTGGATCCGGCCAGGCGGGCGTTGAGCGCCCGCCTGGCCAACTCCGCATCTTTGTCGGCAGTACCTTTTGGAAGCAGTCGTATGTTCAACCCAGATACCTCCATCAGCGAATTCATCCCCTTGTCGTCGCACGTGGCTCCGAATGTGGTGAAGACCACGGGCGGCGACTACCTGTTGACGTGGCACCTGGAAGGGCTGCCGTTCGTGGGGCGCGAAGAATGGGAGCTTGAGCATCGGCACAACACCTTCAACCGGTTGCTGCAGACGCTGCGCGCGCCGGATTTCGTCAACGTTGCCTTCTGGGTGCATGACATCCGGCGCCGTCGCACCCTGAAGGGAAAGAGCTACTACAAGCAGCGCTTCAACCAGGATGTGTCCGACCAGTACATGGGCATGCTGTCCTCCCAGCGCATCATGCAGAACGAGCTGTACCTGACGATGATCTATCGTCCGGTGGTGGCGGGAAAGCGCTTCGTGGAGAAGTCCGCGAACGTGGACAAGCTGCGCGCCGAGCAGGAGCAGGCCGTCGAGAAGCTGATGGAGCTCGCCGGCAACGTCGAAGCTGTGATCCGCGACTACGCGCCTTACCGGCTCGGTATGTACGAAGCCAAGAACGGCGTGGTGTTTTCCGAAACGCTTGAGCTGTTCGGCTACCTGATCAACCGCATCGATGAGCCGGTACCGGTGCTGTCGGCGCCTGTGAAAGACTATCTTCCGGTCAGCCGTCATATGTTCTCGGCCAAGACCGGCGATTTCGTGATCAATACG
Source organism: Stenotrophomonas sp. YJH_SMC_64 (assembly GCF_059371375.1). Taxonomy (NCBI): domain Bacteria; kingdom Pseudomonadati; phylum Pseudomonadota; class Gammaproteobacteria; order Lysobacterales; family Lysobacteraceae; genus Stenotrophomonas; species Stenotrophomonas sp. YJH_SMC_64. The sequence goes on from NZ_JCAFUN010000004.1 coordinate 77,749, forward strand.
CCCAATGGCGTCAACCATTTCGGCGCGATCCTGAATATCAAGGAATATGCCGAGGGCACCTATCCGGGCATCCTCAATGGTCTGAAGTATCTGGACTACGAGTACGTCATCACCCATTCGTTCAGCCCGATGGGACGCCAGGACGCATTGAAGGTGCTGGACCGGACCAAGGGCATGATGATCTCCTCGGGCGACAAGGCGGTCAGTCAGATCGTCGAACTCGACCAGGCGATGGATCATCTGTCGTCAGGCAACTTCGTGCTGGGCGAATACCACTTCATCATCGCGGTGTATGGCGACAGCCAGGCGAAGCTGTCGCAGAACGTGGCCTCGACCCGTGCCGAGCTGTCCAACGCCGGTTTCGTGTCGACCAAGGAGGATCTGGCAGTCACCTCGTCGTTCTATTCGCAGCTGCCGGCCAACTGGCGCTTCCGCACGCGGCTGGCCAACGTCAGCTCGCTGAATTTCCTCGGCCTGTCGCCGCTGCACAACTTCGCCACCGGCAAGCAGCACAACAACCCGTGGGGCGACTGCGTGACCACGCTGCAGACCACCAACGGTCAGCCGTATTACTTCAATTTCCATGCCACCCATCCATCCGAGAATTCGCTGGGTGAGAAGGCGATCGCCAACACCATGGTGATCGGCAAGTCCGGTACCGGCAAGACCGCGCTGATCAACTTCCTGCTCAGCCAGGTTCAGAAGTACGAGCCGTCACCGACCATCTTCTTCTTCGACAAGGACCGTGGTGCGGAGATCTTCGTGCGTGCCTGCGGTGGCAATTATCTGGCCCTGGAGAACGGTGCGCCGACTGGCTTCAACCCGTTCCAGTGCGAGAACAACGAAGCGAACGTGCAGTTCCTGGCCGACCTGATCAAGGTGCTGGCCGGCAAGCGCGAGTACAGCGCCCGCGAGGAAGAGGACATCTACCGTGCGGTGGAGAGCATGCTCGATACGCCGATGCATCTGCGCAGCATGACCAACTTCCAGAAGAGCCTGCCCAACATGGGCGACGACGGCCTCTATGCGCGCATGCGCCGTTGGACTTCGGGCAATTCGCTGGGTTGGGTCTTCGACAATCCGATCGATACGGTGGATCTGAGCAAGGCCAACATCATCGGCTTCGACTACACCGACATCATCGACAATCCCGAAGTGCGCGTGCCGGTCATCAATTACCTGCTGCACCGCCTGGAATCGCTGATCGACGGTCGACCGCTGATCTATGTGATGGACGAATTCTGGAAGATCCTGGACGGCGAGGGTGGCCTGAAGGAGTTCGCGAAGAACAAGCAGAAGACCATCCGTAAGCAGAACGGCCTGGGCATCTTCGCCACGCAGAGCCCGGAAGACGCGCTGAAGAGTGATATCTCCGCTGCCCTGATCGAGCAGACCGCCACGCTCATCCTGCTGCCGAACCCGAACGCCAGCAAGAGCGACTACATGGATGGCCTGAAGTTGACCGAGGCGGAGTTCAAGGTGGTCACGGCACTGGACGAGCGCTCGCGCTGCTTCCTGGTCAAGCAGGGCCATGCTTCCAGTGTCTGCCAGCTCAACCTGCGTGGCATGGACGACATCCTGTCGGTGATCTCGGCCTCGACCGACAACATCGACATCATGCATCGGGTGCTGCAGACGGCTGCAGTCCGCAATCGGATCACCGTGGACGAACTCACGCCGGAACAGTGGCTGGAGGACTTCTACAAGAACCGAAAGGGCTCTGGTAAAGCCAAGGCCTCTGCCGAAACCGATGCGGCTTGAAAGCCCTGGATCAGACAGCGCCGAATGAAATCCATTCCCCTGGAGAAGAACATGAGCATGACATCCCGAAATCACAAGCGCCACCGCGGTCTGCGTCAGAAGCGCCTGGCAGCCATCCTGCTGGGGAGCATGGTCATGTTCTCCACCACGTCGGTTTCGGCCGGTGGTTACCCTGTCTTCGACCTCAGTAATCTCATGCAGGCACTGAAGGACTTTGCCCAAGGGAAGGCGCAAATGAAGGCTGACGGGCTGGAGTACGCGGCTCAGGTAACTCGGTGGAGAAGGACGTTCCAGGAGTACCAAAATGCGCTTGTCCAGATCCAGGGCATGATCAACAACTTCGGCTTGCCGCCAGGCGCCACATTGGAGCGGGTTCCAGACGACTATATGGTCGCCGACCTCTGCCGTACGTCGGCGGGCTTCAGCGCTGGCAGCCTGCTGAAGAAGTTTGTGCTGGATACCTCCGGTGATCTCTACGCGCAGCAGCAGCAGCTGTGCGTCAACATCCAGATGATGGAAAACCGGAAGCGCAACGAGACGGTGGATTTCATCGAGAAGACCATTCCCAGCATCAACGCGTCGTTGTCTGAGATCATGGGCTGGCGAGGCGGCGCCGATGGCAATCTTGCGGGAACTCTTTCGGCCGTGAACAGTGACTCCCTGCGTACGGCAAACGATATTTCCAAGCTGCAGCAGGAGTGGGAGGCGCGCATGCGGTCCTACGACGCCTATCAGGAGTCAATGATGGCCAATCAGCGCGTGCTGGCGCGCGTGGCATTGAAGGGCAAGCCGGGCGTCATCTCGCAGCTGGTCAAGACGGCCGCATTGGAACGCGCTTTGCACGTCGACTGACGCCGCTTGGGGCAGGTGCATAGGCACCCGCTCCACGAGGTTGTCCGGTAGGGATACATCAAGGGATTGCGGAAATGATCAGGTCGATTGCCAATTTTGATTTCAATGGCGGATTCCAGGATTTGATGGGGCACGTTGCACGTGTCCAATCGATCGGGGATTTCGTGTTCTTCAAGTTCATCTTCGACTTCCTGCGAAGCAAGATAAACAAGTTCGGCATCGACATGATGGGGGAAATGATGCAGTGGGTCGGCGGCATCGCCCTCACGCTCATGACCCTGTGGGTGCTGGTGCAGGGCTTCCGCATCGTGACCGGCCGCAGCCGGGACTCAATGATGGTGCTGGTGACCAATATGGCGCGTGCGGCGTTGATCGTCAGCGCGGCCACCACGATGGGCGCTTTCGGCACCAACCTTCAGAGCTTCCTCACCCACGACGTCAAGGCAGAAATCACGAAGGTCGTGACAGGCTCGAACGAGTCACCCGAAGCTCAGATCGACAAGAGCCTGGCATGGATGCAGGTGGCGCTTTCCAGTATCGACGCCATCCAGATCATGAATGACGGGGAGCTGCTGGAGGACAAGAAGCGGGCACTGTTCTTCATCGGCATGGGCACCGCAGGTCCAGCCATCACCGCTGGTGCGATGCTGATGCTGTATGAAATCGCCATGGCGCTGTTCATCGGCTTTGGCCCCCTGTTCATCCTCTGCCTGTTGTTCGACCAGACCAAGCAGTTGTTCCAACGTTGGCTGTTCTACGGCATTGGCACGATGTTCTCCATGGCCGTACTTGCAGCGATGGTTTCCATCGCACTGGACATGGTGGTACGTGTGGCGGCCACTTTCTGGACCACAGCGCTGGTGCAGGAATTCATCCTCAAGGAAAGCATGTCCGACGGCATGACCAGCCAGGCAATGCAGCAGGGAGGCATGGGCCTGATCCTCACCGCGTTGATCCTGACTACACCCCCAATGGCAGCGATGTTCTTCCAGGGTACCCTGGGCACCTTCATGGCATATTCGCAGATAGGCGGTGGTGCAAGTGCCTCGCCGAGTGCCGATGGTCGTCCGCCGGGCATGTCGGCTCCGCCGCCGGCGGCTCCGGAGTCGTCTTCTGGCTCAAACTCCCATGGTCAGCAGTCGGCGATGGGGAAGATGTTTGATGGAACCGGAGGCCCGGGTTCAGCGGTTCCCGGTCAGCGTGGTGCGGCAAATCCGAGTCATGGAAACTAGAGATTCAGTTGATGAACGTAAGCGCCTCTCTAAAGCATCTGTGCTTGTCCCTGATCCTACTGGGCTCTGTGCACGTCAGTTCGGCGTTCGCTGAAGGGCGCTGCCCTCCGGGTCAGTACCCGATTGGCGACCAAGGCGTTGGTGGCTGCGCACCCATACCCGGCGCGGCTCAGAGCGCCCCGCAGGAGAATCCCGGGTATTGGGTCAAGACATGGGGTGCTGTCGCCAGCTCGCCTGGAGGAGATGCAGGTTCGGCCACTGGGCATCAGGCCAAGGCTTCGGCAGAGCGCCAAGCGGTCGAGCGATGCCGGCAGGGCGGAGCTACCGACTGCACAGTCGTTTTTACCTACTACAACCAGTGCTATGCGGTTGTCCGGGCTGCACGACCGGACAATGGCATGAGATTCAACACCGGGGCGACGAAAGAACAGGCGCAGGAGCGGGCAATCAAGGACTGCAAGGATTTGGGAAGTCAGGCTTGCTCCGTTTTCCATTCTGACTGTACCAAGCCGTTCTTCCAGCAAGACTGATCGGTTGTGACATCACACGGAGATTCAAGGCAATGGCCGACTTCAAATCTCTGCGTGGTGATTCAGCTTTCGTGATTTCTGCTCTGCTGTTCGCTGCATTACTTGTTGCCAGCAACGCCAGTGCCGAGGGCCGATGCCCGTCCGGCCAGTACCCCATCGGCGATCAAGGGGTTGGTGGGTGCGCCCCGATTCCTGGGGCAGGGGTAACTGCCCGCGAACCCGGGCCCGCGGGTCAGTGGCATAAGACGTGGGGGGCAATTGCGTCGTCCGACGCGACCGCAGATGCCGGTGTTGCGACGGGCCGGCCGAGCAAGGAGAACGCGGAGCAGTTTGCTCTGGCAGACTACGGTAGGCGCGGTGCTTCCGATTGCCGAGTCATCTACACGTATAGAAACCAGTGCGTTGCATGGTAGGTTCCCAATAGCCAGGGCGGGGCTTCCCGCGCCGGTTTTGCCAGCGCCAAGGACTCCGCCGAAGCGCGGAAGTTTGCCCAGCAGTCGTGCGTCGACACCGATGGAAAGGCGTGTCAGGTTGCATACGAGGACTGTACGAAGCCGGTCTATGAGTCATTCTGACCCGTTGATCGGATTGTCGGACTGGTAGTCAGCGCAACTCGCGATGGCGGCGGAAAGCTTCATGTGTTTGGGCGCAGCTCCGTTTGTTCTCTTGGCTCCAGCATCGACAGTGGGCAACGATCGTCCGCTCAGGTCATCCCACCCCTCACAATGGGCAGCAAAGGAATGGGTCTCCCCATGAAACGAATCCACCTCGCTTTTCTCCCGTGCCTGCTGATTGCAGGCCTGCTGCCGTTCACCGCGCTTGCCGAAGGCAATTGCCCGCAGGGCATGTATCCCATCGGTGGCCAGGGTGTACAGGGCTGTGCGCCCATTCCGGTGAGCAGCTCAGGCTCCCCGTACAACAATCGCCCCAACTGGGCGCAGACCGTGCGTGGCGTGGCGATGGATGCCCGCGGCGACACCTTCATCAGCAACTCGATGCGCTCGCGGGGCAAGGCCAAGCGTGCATCCATGAAGGAGTGCAAGGAGTTCGGGAAAGGCGAATGTACGTTGGCGACCCTGTTCCAGGCGCAATGCGTGGCGGTCGCCCACGCGGGCCTGGGCACTGAAACCACCAGCGTCGCCACCGCCATGTCCGAACAGGGAGCGGTCATTGTCGCGATGCAGCAATGCAACGCGAAGGCGGCATGGAAGCAGCTGCCGCAGGGACAATGCGGGATCGCCAGAACGGCCTGCACGGCGGATCTGTTCATTAGGTAAGGCGCCATTCACGCTAAGCCCCGTTTTCTGTGATCAATTCCGCTTTTCGATTTCCTCGCACTTCGACGCGGCAGAACGCCTCGCGGTAAGCTCCCCACGCGTCATGAAAATGACGCGCCAGTGCCGCCGAATGCAGGGGTTCTTCCGTCCAATGAGGACGCTGTCAGCCCCTGCGTCGGGTGACGCTCGCCATCATCGCGGTCTTGCCGTACGCAAGGCTATGATTCCTGTCCGCGCAGGCGCGGATAAGCCGGAACGCGTTCCGGCTGGGCAGGGAGGCGGGTATCGGCATGACCACATTGAAGGAGTGGGAGGGGATGGAAGACAGGGTTGGCGCACACATGGACGATGCCCTGGCATTTGTTCCGTCCGGTGCGAACCTGCTGGAAGCCGTAAGGGGCGAACTCAACGGCGATGGCATCGAGTATCAGCTGCTGGTCATCGACCAGCCGACGCCGGAAGGGCTGGTGCCCGGCCAGCACGGGCCAAACCGGGTGCTGCTGTTGCTGCGCGGTGATGGGCGCGGGCGCTGGCAGCTGGCCGCGCGCAACGACAAGCTGGTGCCGTGTTCCACCCGAGGTGGCCTGGCCGGCGACCCTTTTGCGTATGCAATGGTCGAGAAGGGCACCTTCAGCGTGATCACCAACGGCGGTAGCCGCGAGCGCTGGAGCAGCACCTACCGGTTCCGCTATGCGCCCGCGGACAAGGCCTGCTGGGTTGACGGGGTGAGACGCAAGGTCGTGGATATCGAGACCGAAGCGACCAACATCCGGGATTACTCGGCGGCGGAGCTGGGCAGGGTGAGGTTCGAGGACTTCGACCCATCCAGTGTTGCCGAGGTGTCGCTTCCATGAGCCAAGCTCCAACCGGCGGAAGGGAATCCGCGCTGATGAAGATTCAGGAGTTGCACTGTGTCGACCGATAGAGAGTCGCAGCTGCTGCGACAGGCGACCAAAGCCGGCATCGACTCCCCGCTTGAACTGGCCAATTTCATGGCCCAGGCAGGGCACGAGTCGCGCGGCTTGAGCCGGCTCAACGAGAGCTTCAACTTCACCCGGGGAATCTCGCAGATCCCGGTGGAGGCTGCGTGGCGCAATGGCAACGCCGCGTTGGAGAGCGCCCGCCAGGAAGCGCTGCGTGGTCGCCCGGAAAACCTGGCTGAGTTGATGTACGGCGGGCGCATGGGCAACGACGCGCCTGGTGACGCGCTGAAGTACCACGGCCGCGGCTATCTGCCATTGGTCGGCAAGGAGAATTACGAGCGTGCCGGCAAGGCGCTGGATCTGGACCTGGTGAATCACCCGGAGCTGGCAGCGCAGCCCGAGCACGCAGGCCGTATTGCCGTATGGCAGTGGCAGACACGGGTGCCGGAGGGGGCGCGCCACGATGTGCGCGAAGCAACTTATGCGCTCAACGGCGCGCTCAATGGCATCGAGGCGCGCCGGCAACGATTTGAGGTCTGGCAGCAGAAGTTGACGCCGGACGTGATGGCGCGACTGGATCGCGGCGAAGTCGGTGCGCCGGCGCAGACCGTTGCACGCGACATGTCGCATGCCGGTGAGCCCGGCAACGCATTGTTCGAGGATGCGCGCCAGCACCTGCGGCAGATGGGGCCGCAAAGTGGACTGCGCAGTGCACAGGAGCTCGACAATACCGCTGGCGCATTGGCGCTGGGGGCGCAGAAGGCCGGCCTGTCGCGCATCGATCATCTGCTGGCGGGCAACGACGGCCGTACGCTGTTTGCAGTGCAGGGCGCGCTGGGTGATCCGGCCATGCTGCGTGCGTCTGTTGACCGGGAGCAGGCCTCCCAGCAGCCACTGGCGCAGAGCAGCCAGCAGTTGGCGGCCAGCGTTGCGCAGCAGGATCCGACGGCCGCGCTCGCCCGCGAGCAGGAGCAGCGTTCCCGATCCCTGTAGCACTTGGTGCCGGCGGGCAGGGTGCCCGCTGGCGCTTTACGTACGACGCGTGGCGCCCTGTGGCGCCGACATGGAAACCCACCCGTAAGGACACCACATGCGAATCGTTCCCTTGAATGCCCTGCAGGCCGCCGCCCACTGCAATGCATCCGCGCGCCGCCTGCCGCCGCTCTGGCTGCTGTCACTTGGACTTGCCGCAGCCTCGGCACAGGCTCAGGAGACAGCGCCGCCCGTCGCGGAAACGCCCGCCGCGGCACAGGCGATCGCTGATGCGCCCGCAGGAACGGCACCGCCTGCTACCGCCGAGCCAACCGTTCCGGCGGTAGCACCCGCACCGCCCGCATTGGCCATCGTGCCATTGCCGCCCGAACGGGCGGCCGAGCGGGCGCTCGGTGCGCGCTGCCCGGTGGATCTGGCCGGGCGACTGGCGACCCAGGGCGACCTGCTGACCGGCGCCTGCCAGGGCACCATGCCGGCGCATCTGGCCGCTCTGCTGGTTGCGCTGCCCGAGCAGGACATCCACCTGCCGCGCAACTGGCGCGAGCGAGAGGTACAGCAGAAGGCCTGGTTCAAGGCGGTGCCTGGGTACGGCCAGCGCCCGGACTTCATCGTGCGGATGGGCGACGTCTGGGTGCGCTCGCTGGAAGGGCGCGACGCCGACAGCACGTTCTACCTGGTGTCCGCGCCGTTCACCTGCAGCGACCAGGTCGCCAACCGCGATGGCTACAGCGCGGAGCCGGTACGTGTGCCAGCGGGTAGCTGCCGCGAGGCCTATGTGGGCCAGCGTGTGTACCAGGTGCGTGGCGATGCGCCGCCGAGGGATGTTACCGCCGAAGCGATGCCGGCCATGCCACAGGTGACCGAGGCGGATCGCGCACGCCAGCTGGCGCGTGAGGGCAGGATCACGCTGGATCACAGCAAGCTGCAGTTCGGGCCGGCCATGCGTTGGTTCGTGCAGTATCCGGAGACGGTGCCGAAGGGTGGGGCGCGTGCGTTCAGTGACTGGAACCGCGAGCATCTTGCCTTCGTGGTCTGGACCGGCGATCGCTTCGAGTTGCGCGACAAGGTCCCGCGCAGCCAGTGGCCGTGTGATCCGGTCGCGCCGGGCGATCGCGCCTGCGGCGGCTTCCCGGATTCCGGGCCGGATCTGTTCGTGACCGCCAGTGCATCTGCGCCGGTCGCGGCCACCAGCCCCTGAGTCACGGTGCTGAGGCGGGAGCCGGAATGACCGGCTCCCGCGCTGTCCATCAGGCCTGCAGGCTGCGGGTCTGATGCTGCTGCTGTTCCAGCTGTTGGTCGCGCTCCAGCGCAAGGCGCTGGCCTGCAGCCTGCTGGTCGATGCGCTGGCTGCTATGTTCCAGCGGCGTGTTCATCGCCACTGCCGTATCCACCGACACGCGAAGGTGGGCGGGGTCACCGCCCTGGCCCTGCACGGCGAAGCTGCGCGAGGCATCGGCGTTCATCACCACTTCGTCGATGCGCTTGCCGCCTGCAGCGTGCATCTCCGCCGCCAGGCTGCCCGCCAGCTGCGTACTCATCACGTCCGGCACGCGGCCAACGCGCACGTCATGTGCGTGCACGCCGCGGATCGCGTCGTTGAACAGCGGGTTACCCAGGTGGTTGGCATCGTCCATGCGCAGCATGCTGGTGTGATGGCCATTCTTCTCCGCTTCGCGGCGTGCCGGTTCACCGGGCTGCAGCGGGCCGCGGATGTGGTCGTACAGATCGATGGCGCCGCCCGGGATGCCGCGTGCAGCGCGGGTGACGCCGCGACGCAGTGACTCGACGTCGTCGCGATACTCCTCGATCATCTTGGCGTTGTCTTTCGCCAGCTTCTGCGTTTCCGGGTGCTTCAGTACCGAGCCTTCGTTGAGGAAGTTGCCCAGCTTGTGCGCACCGAACGAGCTGGTGGCCGCGATGATCGGGCGGTCCGGAATCAGATCACGCAGGGCGTGATTGCTGAAGCCGTTTGCCGCGAGCGTCTTGATCTCGTCGGGCTTGGCATAGATGCGTACCTGGCCGAAATGCGGTGACGCGGCGCTGACCGGATCGGAGGCCATGACGTGGTTGATCATGGTGTTGCCGCCTTCCGGAATGCGATAGCTGAGGCTGACCGCGCCGTAGGCATTGAATGTCTCGCCCTTGACGTTGAAGTGGTGCGAGGTGATCTGGGCAAGAGCGCCGCCGAGGGAGTGACCGGTGACGGTGACCTGGGGCGCGGGCACACCGTTCAAGCGGGATTGAAGCGCGGCGCCTTCGAGCGTCCTCTGTGTCAAAGCAATCGCGTCAGGCGCCTGCACGTTGGTGCGCGCAACCACCATGCCGCCGTCGGTCAGAATCGCATCGCGAGCGATCTGCTCGGTGCCACGATGCGCAATGACGATCTCTTTGGTGTCTACGCGCTGATAGACGGTGCCCTGATAGCCGTTGAGACGATTGTTGACATGCTCAAGTATCTTGTACTCATGGCCGTTTAACGTGACTTTTTCTTCTTGGCCGGGTTCACGTCGGCCGACGGCCCGATCCTTGTAGGCGTCATTGGATAACGCGGCGTAGTCCTGAGAGGTGATGGTCACGGCGCGACCTCACTTGCGGAGAGGGTGATCGTAAACAGCTTGTCCTGCAGATCAGCGGCGTAGTTGCTGCGATCGGGCTCGCCACTGGCTGGGAAGTTGGGAACGCGATCTGCCTTCGGATAGACCAGATCCGGATAGTAGAGCGTATGGGCGCCACCTTCGGTCAGCGGCTTGGCGTCGACGAAGGTGAGGAAGCGGGTCTCTTCTTCGGCACCCGTCGCCTTCAGCATTGCCCCGGCACCGGTGAACTCCCACTTGCAGACGCCACGACCGTAGTAGTCCTCATCCAGCATGCGGTCCACATATAGCGTGCCGCGGTACTCGCCCTCAGCGACCTTGCGCAGCTCCACCGGTTCCTGGCTGGTGATACGTGCAGCTGTGCCGGTGGCCGGCTCGATGTGGCCGCACTGGTCTTCGTTGGTGACGTCGTACTGCGCTACGCCCTTGACCAGTGCGAAGTCGCCGGGTGCATCCTTGAGGCGCAATACCAGTTCATAGGCCTTGCGCGGGCTGGGGTTGAGCTTGGCGAGGCCGCGCCCACCCTGGGCGACATCGGCTTCAGCAGCGGCACGTTCCTGGTTCATGGCGGTCTCCGGGTTGCAGGCGGTCAATAGAAGCAGAGCAAGGCACGGAATCATCTTGTGGCGCAATGTCGGCCTCCTTGGGGGTAGGGGTTGTTGAACTGGCAGCTCATGGCACGAGCTTCTGCACAGTGGTGGTGGTTGAGAACAGCGCGTCGCGCAGATCTTCGCTGTACCCCGACGGATCTTCCTCGCCACTGGCGCCAAAGTTGGCGACAGTGTCGGCGCGCGGATAGATAAGGTTTGGGTAATAAAGCGTAAGAGGTGAGTCGCTCTCCATGCGCTCCTTGTCGACGAACGTAAGGAATCGCGTATCCGCCTCGCCGGTCGTAGCGCGCAACATCGCACCGACACCCGTCAACGTCCAATGGCAGACGCCACGCCCGTAGTAATCCTCGTCCTGCATGCGGTCGAGGTAGAACGTACCGCGGTATTCGTTCTCGTCGACCTTGTGTAGTTCCACCAACTCCTGGCTGGTGATGCGGCTGGCGGTACCGGTCGCCCACAGGACCCGGCCGCAGTCCCTGTGGTTGCTGACGTCGTACTGGGCAACGCCCTCGACCACCGCGAAGGGACCGGGGGCATCCTTCAGGGTCAGTACCAGCTCGTAGCCCTGCTGCGGTGACGGGTTGAGCTTGGCCAGGCCGCGTCCACCTGCGGCAACGTCACGCTCTGCGTCCGCGTAAGGCGAGCAGGCCGTCAGCGCCAGCAAGAGGCCCATCGGTACCAGATGGCGTCCATCGCGTGTCGGCGTGGCTACATCCATGGCGGCATCCTGCATCGTGCGTCCGTGTCCATATATCCTTCCCTGGTGACAGGTTTATCGATTATGGAGTGTTCTGGAAACCTGGCGCCAGCTACGGCAAGGTGTCGGTGACGGAATTTTGACGCATTCAGCGTTCGGCAGCGTCGCCGAATCGATTGCGGCACAGGCGATTCGGGGTTGGCCAGGCGATTGCGCTTCGCGTTCGACATTTCGCCGCCAATTTGTGACAACGGTCGCCAATTCACGCGACTCTCACGCAAGCGAGCATTACGCCATGAACTACACCATCCGTGCCGAAGCCATTGATGATCACGCCACCCTCCATGCGCTCACCGAGGCCGCATTCCGGAACGCTGCGCACAGCAGCCATACCGAGCAGTTCATCGTCGACGCCCTTCGCGCGCGCGGGGAGCTGAGCGTTTCGCTGGTGGCCGAGATGGACGGGAAGGTGATCGGCCATGTGGCGGTGTCGCCGGTGACGATCAGCGATGGCAGCACGGGCTGGTTTGGCCTGGGGCCGATTTCGGTATTGCCTGCCTGGCAGGGGCAGGGCATCGGTGCGGCCCTGATGCATGCCGCACTTGAAGCACTGCGTCAGCAGGGCGCACATGGCTGTGTATTGCTGGGCGAGCCGGCCTATTACGGTCGCTTCGGCTTCTGTGCCGAGCCGGGCCTGGTGCTGCCGGGTGTGCCGCCGGAGTACTTCCAGGCACTTTGCCTGCAGCCTCCGTTGGCACAGGGCGAAGTGCAGTACTCACCGGCCTTCGAGGCGACGGCCTGATCCGGGCCTGGCACGTTTCTGCTCAGGGCGCGCGCCAGGCGGTCGGTTCGGGTTGCGGCTTCGGAATGCGGTAACCGCCGATGTGTTCAAGCAGTTCATTGGTACGGCGCTGCTCGACCAGTACTTCACGCAGCAGGTTGCGCACGGCGAAGATGGCGAACGGCACCAGGATCCAGACCAGGCTGATGCCCAGCGCAAACAGGGTCAACAGGGCTTTTGCACCATCCATGCGGCATTCCTTGGTCGAAAGCAGCCACGCTAGCACGTGGCTGCTGCCGACGGATGTCAGCCGTTGTGCCGAAGGTGGATCAGCGGATACGGACGGCCTTGCGAATCCAGCGGTGAACGTCCGGTTTCGACGAAGCCCATGCGCAGGTAGAAGCCGACGGCCTGTGCGTTCTGTTCGTTGACGTCAGTACTCAGCTGCGGATGCTGGGTCAGAGCATGCTTCAGCAGTTGCCGGCCGATGCCGGTGCCACGTACGTCCGGATCGATGAACAGCGCTTCCATGTGCGTGCCATCGATCAGCATGAAGCCCAGCGGCCGATCCTGCGCATCGACAGCAACGGTCATCGGCGCCTGCGGCAGGAAACCGGCTACTTCGGCATCGATGGCCTGGCGGTCTTCGGCACTGAGGAAGTCGTGGGTGGCGTCGACGGCGCGGCGCCAGAGGTCGACAAGAGCGGCGCCGTCGTCGGCGCGAGAGGGGCGGAGGGTGGTCATGGGTTCGCCAAGGTGCTTGCAAAGAGTGCGTAGTATGGCGCGTCCCGATCCAGCGCGCAGATGTGGATTCATCCGGCGTTGCGATGGCGGATGAAGGGGCTGTAGGTAGTGGCCTCCGCGCGCAGCACAACGCCGTCCTCGAAATCGCTGCTGTCGTTGAAGGGCACGGTGGGCCACTGCGGCCATTGCGCCAGGCGTTCGCGGTAGTGGTGGGTTGCTGCAGCGAGTGCCTCGTCGTGGGCCTGCACACGCTCCGGTGCCAGCCCGGAACGCACGCCGTGCACCACGTGCGGTTCCATCACGTCGAAGCCGACGTAGCGCAGGCTGTACATCAAGGGCCACAGCAGCAACCGGGTATCTCCCTCGCGGCCGTCGACTGCGCAGGCCCGTGCAGATGAGCCGGTGGTGACGCTCAGCAACGCACGCTTGCCGCGCATCGCTCCGTGCTCGTGACGCAGGCGGCTGTTGTACATCGGCCCGTACACCAGTACGCGGTCCAGCCAGCCCTTCAGGATGGCCGGCGCCGCGAACCACCACAGCGGGAACTGCAGGATCAGCAGGTCTGCGGCCCGCAGCAGTTGCAGGTGACGTTGCACATCGACGGGCAGCTGGCCCTGCTCGGCGCTGTGCCGCTGTTCGCGTTGGGCGTCGAAGTGGCCGGGATGCAGGCGATGCGGATGGTGGTCAGCCGCTTCCAGCGGATCGAAGCCCTCCGCATACAGGTCGACCACGTCCACCTGCAGCGCGTCATGCCGCAGCTGCTCGGCGGCCTGAGCGGCCAGATGTGCATTGAAGGAGCGGGGCTCGGGGTGGGCAAGTAGGATCAGGGCGCGCATGGGGCGAGGTGTTCGAGGAGTGTGCGACCATCCTCGCGGTGCCGGCATGCGCCGGCAATTACGCACCTTGAGGTAACCATGGCCTTTCCCGGGGATGTCTATGCCGCCGACTGTTCGGCACGCGATGCGCTTGCGCTGATTTCAGGCAAGTGGGTGATGCTGCTGCTGCCGGCATTGGCGCAGGGCCCGCTTCGCAACGGCGCGTTGCTGCGGAAGATCGAAGGCATCTCGCAGAAGGTGCTGACCCAGACCCTGCGCCAGCTGGAGCGCAATGGGCTGGTCGAGCGGTGTGACCGGGGCAGCAAACCACTGCATGTGGAGTACCGCCTGACCGAGGTCGCGCGCGGCCTGGTCGAGACGCTGTCCGCCCTGGATCGCTGGGCCGAGCACAACTTCCCGGCGCTCGATGCGGCCCGCGAGCGCTTCGACGCGCGCTAGCGGCGCCTGCACGGCCCCGGGCGTACAATGCGCCCCCGGCGGCCATCCTGGCCCAGTTGAAAAGCGAGAACCGCCATGACCAATGTCCTGGGTGTACCGGTGCACGACGCCGATGAACACTGGATGCGCCATGCACTGGCCCTGGCCGAGCGCGCGCAGCGTGAGTTCGACGAGATTCCGGTCGGGGCGGTGCTGGTGGGCGCCGACGGCCAGCTGCTGGGCGAGGGCTGGAACCTCAACATCGCCTCGCACGACCCCAGCGCGCATGCCGAGATCGTGGCCATGCGGGCCGGTGGAAAGCTGCTCGCCAACCATCGCCTGCTTGGCAGCACGCTGTACGTGACCTTGGAGCCGTGCGCGATGTGCGCGATGGCGATCGTGCATGCGCGCGTTTCGCGCCTGGTCTACGGCGCCAGCGACCCCAAGACCGGTGCGTGCGGCAGCGTGTTCGACCTGCTCGGCGATGCCCGCCACAACCACCGGGTCGAGATCCACGGCGGGGTGCTGGCCAAGGAAGCCAGTACGCGCCTGACCAATTATTTCCGCGCCAAGCGTGGCAAGCCGCCGCTGCTGCTGGAAGACCACGTCGGCGAGGGCTGAGGGGCGAACGGGTATGATGGGCGCCTCTTTCCTTCACCGGTAGGCCGCGCGCCTGCCCAGCAACGAGGCGACACAATGGCGGACACCGGCGCGGCCAACGAACGACTGATCTGGATCGACCTGGAAATGACCGGGTTGGACACCGACAACGATTCGATCATCGAGATCGCCACCGTGGTCACCGACGCCCAGCTGAACGTACTGGCCGAAGGTCCGGAATTCGCCATCCATCATCCGCTGGAAACGCTGGAGGCGATGGACGAGTGGAACCGCAACCAGCATCGTCGTTCGGGCCTGTGGCAGCGCGTGGTGGACAGCACCACCACCCTCGGCCAGGCCGAGGCGCAGACGGTAAACTTCCTGGCGCAGTGGATCCCGGCCGGCCTTTCGCCGATGTGCGGCAACTCGATCTGCCAGGATCGCCGCTTCCTGCACCGCCAGATGCCGCGCCTAGAGAAGTACTTCCATTACCGCAACCTGGACGTGTCCACGGTGAAGGAACTGGCCAAGCGCTGGGCGCCGAGCGTGGCCGCCGGCGTCGGCAAGAACAGCAACCACACCGCGCTGAGCGACGTGCACGACTCGATCGCCGAGCTGCGCCATTACCGCCAGTTCATGGGCGCGCTGTCGGGCTTGCCCACGGCCTGAACAACAACGCCGGGCAAGGCCCGGCGCTACCGGGTGACACGCGAACTGGTAGTGCCGGCCGCTGGCCGGCAAGGCGTCGGGGCCGAACCCCTTCCCGCGGCAAGGGCTCTGACCCCTCTGTCGTGCCTCGCGACGAACCGTTCAACTCCCCGGCGCTAAGATCGGCGCCATGAACGAGCCCATCCTGCTTCCCCGCGACATTGCCCACGACGCCCGCGACTGGTCCGACCTGCAGCGGGCGGTGGCCCTGCTGGAAGCGCCGACCCTCACCGCGCGCATGGCCAATCTGGTCGGCACGCCGCTGGAGTTCGCGGTGAAGGCGCTGCCCAAGGCGGTCTCCGGCCGCATACACGGTGCGGTGCAGGCGGCGCTGTCCAAGTCCGCTCAGGCGGCGCTGTGGAGCATGGACAACTCGCCGGGCAAGGGAGCGTCGACCCGTTGGCACAAGCTGGCGGCAGCCACCTCGGGGGCGGTCGGCGGGGCCTTTGGTTTCGCGGCCTTGTTCATCGAACTGCCGGTGTCGACCACCATCATGATGCGCGCCGTGGCCGACGTGGCCCGCAGCGAGGGCTTCGACCTGTCCGAGTTCAGCACCCGGCAGGCGTGCCTGGAGGTGTTCGCGCTGGGTGGCAACTCGCCGCGCGACGACGCCAGCGAGACCGGCTACTACCTGGCCCGCGGCTTCACCACCGACGTGATGCGGCATCTTTCGGCCGAACTGGCTGGGCGTGTGGTGACCGGCCGCGACCTGACCCTGGGCGTGGCACCGAAGGAAGCTGGAAAGCTGCTGGCGAAGATGGTGGAGAAGGTGGCGGCGCGCTTCGGCGTGGTGGTCACCGAGAAATTCGCCGCACAGGCGGTGCCGATCGTCGGTGCTGCCGCCGGTGCAACGCTGAATACCATGTTCACCGACTACTACCAGGACATGGCGCGCGGCCACTTCATCGTGCGCCGGCTGGAGCGCAAGTACGGTGAGGATGTGGTGCGCGCCTGCTATGACCGCGTGGCGCATGGTGCGGTAAGGATCGAGCCAAGGCTGGAGTAGAGCCACGCCATGCGTGGATGAGCCCTCGTGGCGGGTGATCCTTGCCTCGAGGGAACAATTGTTTTGCCAGTGCATGCCTGTTGCCTGGCAGCCGGCATCCCCATCCTTTGCGGCACTCCCCCCGCAAGAGATTGCCGCCATGATGTTCACCCCCCACCGCCTGGGCGCGTTGACGCTGCCCAACCGCATCGTGATGCCGCCGATGACCCGCTCGCGCGCCGCCGATGGCAACGTCGCCACCGCGGAAATGGCCGCCTACTATGCGCAACGCGCCAGCGCCGGCCTGATCGTCAGCGAAGGTACCCAGATCAGCCAGCAGGGCCAGGGCTATGCCTGGACCCCGGGCATCCACAGTGCCGAGCAGGTGCAGGGCTGGCGGCAGGTGACCGATGCGGTGCACGCCGCCGGTGGCCGCATCTACGCCCAGCTGTGGCACGTCGGCCGTGTCTCGCATGTGGCCCTGCAGCCCGATGGCGCGGCGCCGGTGTCTTCCTCGGCATTGCTCGCCGAAGGCGTGAAAGTGTTCGTCGACCCGACTGGGGCGGGTCCCGAAGCCGGTGTGGGCGAGATGATCCAGCACTCGATGCCGCGCGCGCTGCGCGAGGACGAGATTCCGGGCATCGTCGCCGATTACGCGCAGGCTGCGCGCAATGCGCTGGCCGCGGGATTTGATGGTGTGGAACTGCACGGCGCCAACGGCTACCTGATCAACCAGTTCATCGATTCGCAGGCCAACCAGCGCACCGATGCCTACGGCGGTTCACTGCAGAATCGCCTGCGCTTCCTGCGCGAGGTGGTGCAGGCGGTGGTCGAGGTTGCCGGTGGCGAGCGTGTGGGCGTGCGCCTGGCGCCGCTGACCACGCTGCAGGGGGCGGTGGACGATACGCCGCAGGCGACCTATCTGGCTGCCGCACACCTGCTCGGTGAGATGGGGGTGGGCTACCTGCACATTGCCGAGGCCGACTGGGACGATGCACCGCCGATGCCGGTGGCGTTCAAGCAGGCGCTGCGCATGGTCTACCCGGGCACGCTGATCTACGCCGGCAAGTACACCGCCGAGCGCGCCGAGCAGGCACTGGCCGAAGGCTGGGCTGACCTGATCGGCTTCGGCCGGCCGTTCATCGCCAACCCGGATCTGCCCGAGCGCCTGCGTACGGGTGCGACGCTGAATCCGCCGGATCGCGCCACGTTCTTTGGCGGTGGTGCGGAGGGTTTCACAGATTACCCGGCGCTGGAAGAGAGCGTAGCTGCCTGATCCTGGGCGCTGCCGGCCAGCGGCCGGCACTACCAGTGGGCGAGGGGTAGTGCCGGCCGCTGGCCGGCATTTCAATGTCGTATCGCCGATGGGTGGGTGCCGACCGTTGGTCGGCACTACCGGCATGGATCACGGCTTGTCGCGCACCAGCGCATCAGCCTCCATGACCCCACCATCCTTGCCGTGCAGGTACAGGTGCATGTCCTGCTGCGGGTACGGGATGTTGATGCCGGCCTTGTCATAGCCCAGCTTCAGCTGCTCCAGTAGCGTGACCTTGGTGCCGAACCAGTCGGCCGACTTCACGTAGCAGCGGATGCCGAGGTTGATGGCGTGTGCGCCCAGTTCGTAGACCACCACGTCCGGTGCGGGGGTCTGCAGCACACGCGGATCGGCCTTCATCAGCGCCAGCGCGGTGTCGCGTGCCAGCTGGATGTTGTCTTCGTAGCCGATGCCGATCACCAGTTCGACGCGGCGCGTCGGCTCGGCGGTGAGGTTGATGATCGGCGCGGCGGTGATCAGCGTGTTCGGAATGGTGGTGTGCTGGTTGTCGGCGCCGGTAAGCACGGTCTGGAAGATGCGCACTTCGCGCACCGTGCCGGTCTGGCCGGCCACGGTGACCACATCGCCCACGCGGAACGGACGCAGCGTCACCAGCATCACGCCCGAGGCGATGTTGGACAGCGAATCCTTCAATGCCAGACCGACCGCCAGGCCAGCGGTGCCGAGCACGGCCAGCAGCGGGGTGATCTGCACGCCCAGCGTGCCGATGGCCAGCACCACCACGATCACCAGTGAGGCGGCATACACCACGTTGCGCAGGAAGCTTCCCAGCATCGGGTCCACACCCATGCGCGCAGTGGCGCGCGGCATTGCATTGGACAAGCGACGTGCCACCCACAGGCCCACCAGCAGCACCACGATCGCGGCCAGCAACGGCACGCCGTAGGTTTCCAGCAGGCGTTCCCAGTCGAGCGAGTGGAACCAGGGCGTTGCGGCGGGGGCGGCGGGTGCTGCTGCGGCGATCATGCGGAAGTCCTTTGCTGAGAAACGGTGTCTGCGTGGGGCAGGGCGTGCGTGCACGCCAGAAACACGAAGCCCCGCAGAGGCGGGGCTTGCATGCAGCAGCAGTATCGGCCGACGCCGATGAACACGACGTCAGCCCGTGGCCATCACGGCATCAGCCGTTGGCCTTCAGCTTGGCCAGGCGCAGCCAGGTATCGACCACGGTGTCCGGGTTCAGCGACACCGACTCGATGCCTTCCTGCATCAGCCATTCGGCCAGATCCGGGTGATCGGACGGGCCCTGGCCGCAGATGCCGACGTACTTGCCCTTGGCACGCGCTGCCTTGATCGCCATCGACAGCAGCTTCTTCACTGCCGGGTTCCGCTCGTCGAACAGGTGCGCAACGATCGAAGAGTCGCGGTCCAGGCCCAGGCTCAGCTGGGTCAGGTCGTTGGAGCCGATCGAGAAGCCGTCGAAGATCTCCAGGAACTCATCGGCGAGCAGTGCGTTGGACGGCACTTCGCACATCATGATGATCTTCAGGCCGTTCTCGCCCTGCTTCAGGCCGTTCTGTTCCAGCACCTCGACGACCTTGCGGCCTTCTTCCAGGGTGCGCACGAACGGAATCATGACCCACAGGTTGTCCAGGCCCATTTCGTTGCGCACGCGCAGCACGGCCTTGCACTCCAGCGCGAAGGCGGCCGAGAAGCTCGGGTCGACGTAACGGCTGGCGCCGCGGAAGCCGATCATCGGGTTCTCTTCGTGCGGCTCGTAGTTGCTGCCGCCGATCAGGTTGGCGTACTCGTTGGACTTGAAGTCCGACAGGCGCACGATCACCGGGTTCGGTGCAACCGAGGCGGTGAGGGTGGCGATGCCTTCGGCCAGGCGGTCGACGTAGAAGCTGACCGGATCACCGTAGCCGGCGATCTTCTCATCGATCTTCTTCTTGGTCGCCGCGTCCTGGCGGTCGTATTCCAGCAGTGCGTTCGGGTGGATGCCGATGTGGCTGGCGATGATCATTTCCAGGCGGGCCAGGCCGATGCCGGCGTTCGGCAGCTGGCCGAAGTCGAAGGCACGTTCCGGGTTGGCCACGTTCATCATGATCTTCAGCGGGGCCGGCGGCATGTTGCCCAGATCGGTGGTGGTGCGCTCGAAGCCGAGCTTGCCTTCGTAGATGAAGCCGGTATCGCCTTCAGCGCAGCTGACGGTGACCAGCTGGCCATCTTCAATGACCTTGGTGGCGTTGCCCGAACCGACCACGGCGGGCACGCCCAGCTCGCGCGCGATGATCGCGGCGTGGCAGGTGCGGCCACCACGGTTGGTGACGATGGCCGAAGCGCGCTTCATCACCGGTTCCCAGTCCGGGTCGGTCATGTCGGCGATCAGCACGTCGCCCGGCTGCACGCGATTCATGTCGTCCAGCGTCTTGACCACGCGGGCCACGCCCGAACCGATCTTGGCGCCCACAGCGCGGCCTTCGGCCAGCACGTTGCCGCCCTTTTCGGTCAGCGCGAAGCGCTCGATCTGGGTGGCGTGGCTGCGCGACTTCACCGTTTCCGGGCGCGCCTGCACGATGAACAGCTTGCCGCTGACACCGTCCTTGGCCCACTCGATGTCCATCGGGCGGCCGTAGTGCTTTTCGATGACCAGCGCCTGCTTGGACAGTTCCTGCACGTCCTCGTCGCTGATCGAGAAGGTGTTGCGCAGTTCGACCGGAGTGTCCTCGATCCTGACGCGCTCACCCGGGACATCCGAATACACCATGCGGATCGCCTTGCTGCCGAGCGAGCGGCGCAGGATCGCCGGCTTGCCGGCCTGCAGGGTGGGCTTGTAGACGTAGTACTCGTCCGGATTGACCGCACCCTGCACGACCATTTCGCCCAGGCCGAACGAAGAGGTGACGAACACCACGTCGCGGAAGCCGGACTCGGTGTCCAGGGTGAACAGCACGCCGGAGGAACCGACGCCCGAACGCACCATCAGCTGCACGCCGGCGGACAGGAACACGTCCTCATGCTTGAAGCCGTGGTGGACGCGGTAGGCGATCGCACGGTCGTTGTACAGCGAGGCGAACACTTCCTTGACCTTGTGCACGACATCGTCGGCACCGGTGACGTTGAGGAAGGTCTCCTGCTGGCCGGCGAAGGAGGCATCCGGCAGATCCTCGGCGGTGGCCGACGAACGCACGGCCACGGCCACGTCGCCGCCGCCGTTTTCGGCGCTCAGCTTGGCGTAGGCGGTGCGGATGTCCTGGTCCAGCTGCGGCTGCAGCGGCGCATCGATCACCCAGCTGCGGATTTCCTTGCCGGCGGCGGTCAGCGCGTTGACGTCCTCGACGTCCAGCGTGGCCAGCTTGTCGAAGATGCGCTTGGACAGATCGTTGTGCGCGATGAAGTCCTTGAAGGCTTCAGCGGTGGTGGCATAACCGCCCGGCACCGAAACGCCCAGACCGGCCAGGTTGCCGATCATCTCGCCCAGGGACGAATTCTTGCCGCCTACGCGGGCCAGATCGGCCAGACGCAGTTCGTGCAACCACAGGATGTTCTCGTTCAAGCGCGATGCTCCGTTTGGCCATCGCCCGAGGCGGGCTGAGTGGCCGCGTCCGTAGGAAGAAGCCGATATGATGCCGGGCAGACCACTGTCGGCACAAGCTTGTGCTGGCGGCCTTTTTAAGCTTCGTAGGGGGTAAAAGCGCGCATGTCGACCATCCGCCCGGTGTTCTACGTTTCCGATGGAACCGGTATCACCGCTGAAACCATTGGGCATAGCCTGCTCACCCAGTTCTCCGGGTTCAGCTTCATTACCGACCGCATGTCGTTTGTCGACGACCCCGAAAAAGCGCGTGAAGCCTGTGCCCGGATCCAGGCGGCGGGGGAGCGGTACCAGGTCCGGCCGATCGTGGTGAACTCCTGCGTGGACCAGAGCCTGAGCCTGATCCTGGCCGACAGCGGGGCGCTGATGCTGGATGTGTTCGCGCCGTTCATCGAGCCGCTGGAGCGTGAACTTGCCAGCCCGCGCCTGGCCCGGGTCGGCCAGGCCCACGGCATGGTCGACTTCGACACCTACCACCGCCGCATCAACGCGATGAACTTCGCCCTGACCCACGATGACGGTATCGCGGTGAACTACGACGATGCCGACGTGATCCTGGTGGCGGTGTCGCGCGCCGGCAAGACGCCCACCTGCATCTACCTGGCCCTGCATTACGGCGTGCGTGCGGCCAACTACCCGCTGACCGACGAGGACCTGGAAAGCGACCGCCTGCCGCCGCGCCTGCGCAACTACCGGCGCAAGCTGTTCGGCCTGACCATCGACCCGGACCGCCTGCAGCAGATCCGCCAGGAGCGCCGCCCGAACTCGCGCTACGCCAACCTGGAGACCTGCAAGCGCGAGGTGGCCGCGGCCGAGGTGATGTTCCAGATGGAGCGGATCCCGACGCTGAGCACCACGCATACCTCGATCGAGGAGATTTCCAGCAAGGTGCTGGCCACGCTGGGGCTGCAGCGCGAGTTGTATTGATCCGTGCGCCACGACCAACGGTCGTGGCCTACCTCCCGGGGCAATACCCCTCCTGCGCGGGGGCATCGACCCTCCTGCACGGTGGGTATCGACCCTCCTGCACGGTGGGTATCGACCGTTGGTCGATACCGAGCCCTTTGGTCGGGGTGATCCCGCCCCCACGTTGAAGCACCAACGTGTAGGATCGACCCATGGCCCGAGCCTTGCCCCGTACCGAACGCATTCCCCGCCTGAGCCGGTTGAGCTGGCTCATGGGCCTGTACGCGGAGAACTATCGCCATCTGGTGCGCCTGTTCGAACCGGCCGGACTGGCGGCGGGCAGCTACATTTCCTCGATCGGCGACGGCCTGGATGTCCGCCTGGACGTGATCGAGTGCCACCGCTACACGGTGGAACTTCGCCTGACCTACGACCTGGCCGACCCGGTCACCGGCGAGCCTGATCCGTCGGCCTACGTGCGCCTGTACCGTGACGCGCGCCAGGCCGAGACCACCCATTGCTATGTCGGCCGCCGCTGGCAGGACACCATGGGCCTGTACCCGCCGCCGGCGGAACTGATCAGCCACCGCATGCGCATGAACACCTTCCTCGGCAAGTGGCTGGAATACCTCGCCGAGCGCGGCCACGGCGTGGCCACCCTGCGCCGCGATCCTGATGGCGCCACTGCGGCTGCCGAACGCCGCCTGTCGCTGGTGCGCTGATCGGCCATAATCCACGGCTGACCTGCCGCTGGATGCTGCCCATGCCGTACACCCCGATCGTCGCCACCCTGGGCTACGTGCTGTCGCCCGATCGTCGCCAGGTGCTGATGATCCACCGCAACACCCGGCCCGGTGACCAGCACCTGGGCAAGTACAACGGGCTGGGCGGCAAGATCGAACCGACCGAAGACGTTGCGGCAGGCATGCGCCGCGAAATCGCCGAGGAAGCCGGCATCGACTGCACCGGCATGCGGCTGCGCGGCACCATCAGCTGGCCGGGATTCGGCAAGCATGGCGAGGACTGGCTGGGCTTCGTGTTCGTCATCGACAGTTTCGAAGGCACCCCGCACGGCGGCAACCATGAAGGCACGCTGGAGTGGGTGGACCTGGACAAGCTGGACACGCTGCCGATGTGGGAGGGCGACCGCAACTTCCTGCCACTGGTGTTCGACGCCGACCCGCGCCCCTTCCACGGCGTGATGCCGTACCAGGACGGCCGCATGGTCAGCTGGTCCTACAGCCGGCTGTAAGCCGGCGAATCGGGAGGGGGGCGATCTTTCGAGTGGGGATCAACCTTCCAGGTGGGTGCCAACCTTGGTTGGCACGCTCTTCCGGTTCATTAATGTCCGGGCAATATTGACGAACGCAAATTACCCGGGCAATATTCGCGCATCACCTCCGATGCCATTGCCATGCCTGCGTCCCGACTCCCTCCCTTCAGTTGCTTCGACGGCCACCGGCTGGTCGCCTCCGGTACCCCGGAAGTGGCTGCGCTGGCGCTGAAGCAGCTGCGTGCCGGCAACGCTGCCGGTCCGCTGCTTGTGTTCGACAACGCTACCGGCCGCACCCGTGATTTCGATACGCGCGGCAGTGACGCAGAACTGCTGGCGCGGGTCGTCGAAGCCTTTCCCGCCGCCGTCGAGGCGGATGCCGACGTTACTGCCGAAGAGGCGCCGGCAACTCCGCGTGGCCGCGGCCGCCCCAAGCTGGGCGTGGTCGCACGCGAAGTGACCCTGCTGCCGCGCCACTGGGCGTGGCTGGCCGAGCAGCCCGGCGGGGCCTCGGTAGTGCTGCGCAAGCTGGTGGAGGCGGCCAGCCGTGCTGGTGCCGACAAGGACCGGCAGCGCCGCCACAGCGAGCGTGCCTATCACTTCCTGCAGACCGTCGCCGGAGACCTGCCGGGTTTCGAGGAAGCGATCCGTGTCCTGTTCGCGCACGACCGGGCGGGCCTGGAAATGGCGTTACGCAGCTGGCCCGAGGATGTGCGCAATCACGCCCTGCGCCTGGCCTTCGATGATTCTTCGGACCACGCAGACGGCTGAGCCACCGCGCCGCTACTGAGCGGCGGCGCCACCTGATCGCGGGCCACGGCCCGCTCCCCTGTGCTTGCTTTGCTGGCGGAAACGCCGGGCAGGGCAGCGCCTTGCCCAGAGAACCCCATGGACACCCCCGCACATCCCATCCCCCCGGTCGCGCCGCCCCTCTGGCGCACCTATCTGACCCTGCTCCTGCCGATGCTGCTGACCAACGCATTGCAGCTGGCTGCAGGCACGCTGGACAACGTCTACCTCGGCCATCTGCTGGGTACGCAGGCGGTGGCCGCCGCCGCTGCGTTCTTCCCTGTCTTCTTCCTGCTGCTGGCCCTGGTAATGGGTCTGGCCACCGGTGCGATGGTGCTGATCGGCCAGGCCTGGGGCGCGGGCCGGCCGCAACAGGCTCGCGCGGTCGCCGGCAGTGCGGTGGCACTGATTCTGCTGTTGTCAGTGCTTGTGATGGCGGTGGGCGGCGGTTTCGCGCCACAGCTGCTGGCGGCACTGGGCACGCCAGCGCCGATCCTCGGCGAATCCATCGTCTATGCCCGTGTTCTGCTGCTGGCGGCACCGGCGTTCTTCCTGCTGTGGCTGGCCACTGCGGTGAGCCGTGCGGTGGGCGATGCCAAAACGCCGCTGCATGCGCTGCTGCTGGCCACGGTGGTCGGCCTGCTGTGCACGCCGCTGCTGATCCTGGGCTGGGCCGGCCTGCCGCAGCTGGGCGCGGCCAGTGCGGCAGTCTCGGCGGCGCTCGCCTCGCTGCTGGCCCTGGCCTGGCTGATGTGGCGGTGGCAGCGCATAGGGCACCCGTTGGCCCCGGGGCATGAGTTGCTGCAAGCCATCCGCTTTGATGGAGCGCTGATCCGTTCGATGCTGCACATCGGCATACCGTCTTCGTTGCAGATGCTCAGCCTGGCCATTGCCGAAATCGTGCTGCTGGGCTGGATCAACCGCTATGGCTACACGGCCACGGCCGCCTACGGTGCGGTCAACCAGTTGATGAGCTGGGTGCAGCTGCCGGCGATGTCGCTGGGCATCACTGCCACCATCCTCGCGGCGCATGCGATGGGCGCGGGGCGTACGGCACGGCTGCCGGCCATCGCACGCACAGGCGTGCTGCTTGGACTGGCGATGCTGAGCGGGGTGGTGGTGCTGGTTGTGGCGCTGGCGCCCTGGCTGACCGGCCTGATCCTGGCGGCGACCGACGTGCGCGAACTGGCCGCGTTGCAGTTGCGCACCGTGGTGTGGGGCGTGCTGGCGATGGGAGGCAGTGCGGTGCTGGTCGGAGTGATGCGCGGCAGCGGCACGGTGCTGTTGCCGGCGTTGCTGGGCATGGCTGCCGTGTTGCTGCTGGAGCTGCCGTTGGCGATGTGGCTGCAATCCCGGCACGGTCTGGCCGGGCTGTGGTGGGCATGGCCGCTGGGGTTGCTGGCCATGCTGGTGATGCAGGTGTTCTGTTTCGCGCATTGGCGGCGCCGCGTGCAGGCCGGGTAGTGCCGGCCGCTGGCCGGCAATCCGCAATGGACGGAGCAGCCGGCCAGCGGCCGGCTCTACCACTCGATCGGATCGCATCCGGCGCGGATGCAGGTGTTCTGTTTTGCTCGCTGGCGGCCGGGTGCAGGCTGGGTAGTGCCGGCCGCTGGCCGGCAATCCGCAATGGCCGGAGCAGCCGGCCAGCGGCCGGCTCTACCACTCGGTCGGATCGCATCCGGCGCGGATGCAGGTGTTCTGTTTTGCTCGCTGGCGGCCGGGTGCAGGCTGGGTAGTGCCGGCCGCTGGCCGGCAATCCGCAACGGCCGGAGCAGCCGGCCAGCGGCCGGCTCTACCACTCGGACGGATCGCATCCGGCGCGGATGCGGGTGTTCTGTTTTGCTCGCTGGCGACCGGTGCAGGCCGGGTAGTGCCGGCCGCTGGCCGGCAATCCGCAATGGCCGGAGCAGCCGGCCAGCGGCCGGCGCTACCACTCGGTCGGATCGCATCCGCCGCGGATGCGGGTGTTCTGTTTTGCTCGCTGGCGACCGGTGCAGGCTGGGTAGTGCCGGCCGCTGGCCGGCAATCCGGAATGGCCGGGGCAGCCGGCCAGCGGCCGGCTCTACCACTCGGTCGGATCGCATCCGGCGCGGATGCAGGTGTTCTGCTTTGTTCGCTGGCGGCCGGGTGCAGGCAGGGTAGTGCCGGCCGCTGGCCGGCAATCCGCAATGGACGGAGCAGCCGGCCAGCGGCCGGCTCTACCACTCGGTCGGATCGCATCCGGCGCGGATGCAGGTGTTCTGCTTTGTTCGCTGGCGGCAGGTGCAGGTTGGGTAGTGCCGGCCGCTGGCCGGCAATCCGCAATGGCCGGGGCAGCCGGCCAGCGGCCGGCTCTACCACTTCAGTGCCGCTGTGCCAGCAGCAGGTGGAAGTGCTTTTCTCGGGTCTGGCCGTCATTGCCGGCTGCGGATTCGCGGTGGCTGCGCCAGGCCGAGACGCGGAAGCCCGATACCCGCAGCGCCAGCTCCACCGCGTCCAGCTCATGCAGCTGGAAGTCGGCGGCGAATGGCAGGCTGCGCATGAAGCTGGCATCGCCGAAGGCCAGGCACAGGCGGCCGCCCCGGCGCAGCACCCGCGCCAGTTCGTCCAGCACCGGGGCCAGGTTCGGCCAGAAGTACAGGGTGTTGACCGCCAGCGCGGCATCCATCGCGGCATCGGCGACCGGCAGTGCATGGGCGTCGCCGTGTCGCATCGCCGCACGTTCGGCCACCCCGGCGTCGGCCAGCCGCTGGTTGCCGGCCTCGACCATGGCCGTGGACAGCTCGATGCCCAGATAGTGGCTGTCGGTGGCCTGCAGCATCAGTGGCGCGAAGGCCGCATTGCCCGGGCCGACCTCCAGGACCCGTTCGCCGGCACCGACGGCCAGCAGCCCGATTGCGGCCAGGTTGAGTGCGCCGTTGCTGTGGTTCATCGAGTCGGCCACCGCCAGCGCGGCCTCGCCGTGGGGCTGCCGCAGCTGTGCGGCCAGGGTGGGAGCATCCAGCATCATCATCGTCCGTTGCAGAGTTTCGGACGTGGCGGCGGCGGGTCCGCCGGTGACCATAGCGCCGACCCTGTGGCTTGGGAAGTAGGGAAACCCCGCTTCCGGGTGATGAGGAAATGTCCAGCGTCGCAGTCGGTGAGATCTGGTTGTCCACAGGGGGTGTGGATTACGCGTGGGCAACTTTGTGGATAAGCCGCGACAGGCGCCACCCCCCTAGGCTGTCAAGATGGGTGGCGAAAAATTCACCGCCGGTGAGGGCAGGTGAGGGAGCGGTGAAGGCGGGGCCTGCCAGCGCTGTCGCCAGCGGCGGCGCTCGCGGTAACCTGTGGGCCTTGATGCTCCGTGAGACCCCATGAAACGTCACTTCTCGATGCTGCGCGAATTCCAGCTGGCCGACTGGTTCACCCTGGCCAATGCTTTCTGCGGCACCGGTGCGGTCTTTGCCGCGATGCGCTTCCTGCAGGACGGCGAGCGTGGCTACCTGCTGTTCGGCATGGCGTTGATCCCGCTGGCCTTCATCTTCGACGCGCTCGACGGGCGCATCGCGCGCTGGCGCAAGTCCAGTTCCACCCTGGGCCGCGAGCTGGACTCGCTGTCGGACGTGATCTCCTTCGGCGTGGCGCCGGCGGCGCTGGCCTATGCCTGCGGCATGCAGGGCGGCTGGGACTGGCTGGTGCTGAGCTACTTCGTCTGCTGCGGTGTCAGCCGCCTGGCACGCTACAACGTCACTGCCGAGGCGCTGGCCGGCGACGAGGGCAAGGTCACGTATTTCGAGGGCACCCCGATCCCGACCAGCCTGGTGCTGGTGATCGTACTGGCGATTGCCGCCGGTACCGATGCCATCGGCCAGAACATCTGGTTCGGCCAGTGGCAGATCGGCCCGTGGCAGCTGCACCCGATGGTGCTGTTGTTCGCCTTGTCCGGGTCGCTGATGATCAGCAAGACCCTGCGTATCCCCAAGCCATGAGCCAGCCCTGCGGAGGCCTGCGATGACCAGCTCGGCCCACGACGCCGGCAGCAGCGATTTCGAAACGCTGGCGCGGCAGTACTTCGGTGCCTGGGGCGATGCCCTGCGCCACGCGAGCACGCCCGGTGCACCGGCCGGCGGCGACCCCGGCAGCTGGCAACGGCTGTTCGACTGGTGGGGCCAGCTGTTGCCCGAACAAGGGCAGGGCGCGCCGGAAGATGCCGTGCGCCGTTTCCGCGAACAGGCCGGCAGCTGGTACGGCACCATGCAGGAAGTGGCCGCGCGTTTCGCCGGCCGCGATGCCAGCAGCGCCGAGGTGGCCCAGGCCTGGCGCGAGGCGGTGCAGGGGCAGGGCGATGGCATGCTGCAGTGGATGCTGCAGGGCGCCCGTGGCAGCACCCACGCCGGCGCCACCGTGCCCGACTTCGCCGCATGGCTGCAGCAGTTCCAGCTGCAGGCGGGCCCGTGGCTGCAGAGCCCGGCGTTCGGCCCCGGCCGCGAGCACCAGGCGCGCTGGCAGGCGCTGCTGCGGGCGCAGGAGGAGTACCAGCAGCATTCGCGCGCCTACGTTGATCAGATCAGGCAGGCGTTGGACGAGGCCTTCGCGTTGTTCGAGCAGCGTCTGGCCGAGCACGAACAGCCCGGCAGCCAGTTGACCAGCGCCCGCGCGATGTTCGACCTGTGGATCGAAGTGGCCGAGGAGGCCTACGCCAAGGTCGCCATGTCCGAACCGTTCCAGCAGGTGTACGCCTCGCTGGGCAACGCGCAGATGCGCCTGCGCGCCGGCCTGCAGCGCGAGGTGGAACAGATGAGTGAGCGTATCGGCCTGCCGACCCGCAGCGAGATGGACGCCGCGCATCGCCGTATTGCCGAACTGGAGCGCAGCCTTCGCCGCCTGCAGGCACAGGTGGCGGTGCTGGCGGGGACCGCCGCGGTCGATCCGGTGTCGCAGCCGGCACCGGCGAAGGTGAAGCCGGCCGCGCGCAAAGCCGCGAAGAAGGCGCCTGCAAAGAAGGTGTCTGCGAAGAAGGCTGCGTCTCGCGCTTCCACTCGGGCGCGTGACCGATGAAAGGACCGCTGGGCTTCAACGCCGATGACCTGATGCAGGAAACCCTGGCCATGCAGCGCAAGCTGATGGAAGGTCTGAAGCTGCTGCCGCAGGTGGAAGACGTGGACTATGGCGTGACCGCGCGCGAGGAAGTCTGGCGTGACGGCAAGGTGGTGCTGTACCGCTTCGTCGGCGAAAGGGCACCGACCCGGCGCACGCCGCTGCTGATCGTCTACGCGCTGGTCAACCGGCCGTACATGGTCGACCTGCAGGCCGACCGTTCGCTGGTGCAGAAGCTGCTGGCGCTGGGCCAGGACGTGTACGTGCTGGACTGGGGCTACCCGGATAGGTCCGAACGCTTCCAGACCCTGGAGGACTACCTGCTGCGCTACATCGACGGCGCGGTCGATGCGCTGCGTGCGCGCAGTGGTGGCCCGGTGGACCTGCTGGGTATCTGCCAAGGCGGCGTGTTCGCACTCTGCTACGCCGCGCTGCGCCGGCAGAAGCTGGGCAAGCTGATCACCATGGTCACCCCGGTCGACTTCCAGACGGCTGACAACATGCTCTCGCATTGGGCGCGGCAGGTGGACGTGGACCTGCTGGTCGACACGCTGGGCAACATCCCGGCCGACCTGATGAATGCCAGTTACCTGATGCTCAAGCCATTCCGCCTGAACGTGCAGAAGTACGTCGGCCTGCTCGACATCCTCGATGACAAGGCCGCGCTGGAGGATTTCCTGCGCATGGAGAAGTGGATCTTCGATTCACCGGACCTGGCGGGCGAGGCGTTCCGCGATTTCATCAAGCAGTTCTATCAGGGCAAC
Organism: Stenotrophomonas sp. YJH_SMC_64; assembly: GCF_059371375.1. Classification (NCBI taxonomy): domain Bacteria; kingdom Pseudomonadati; phylum Pseudomonadota; class Gammaproteobacteria; order Lysobacterales; family Lysobacteraceae; genus Stenotrophomonas; species Stenotrophomonas sp. YJH_SMC_64. The sequence continues at coordinate 107,951 of NZ_JCAFUN010000004.1, forward strand.
GGGCTGGTGAACGGCACGGTGCGGATCGGCGAGGAAGCGGTGGATCTGTCGCAGGTGACGCTGCCGGTGCTGAACATCTATGCCGAGCAGGACCATCTGGTGCCACCGGATGCCTCGCGCGCGATGCGCGGGCGTTTGGGCACGGACGACTACACCGAGTCCAGTTTCCGTGGTGGGCATATTGGTATCTACGTTTCCGGCCGCGCGCAGCGCGAAGTACCGGCCACGATCGATGGCTGGTTGAAGGCGCGCGATCTGTAGAGTCGAGCCATGCTCGACTGACTTGGGGGGGATGATGTACCGGATTCTGTTGATTCTTGCGGCACTGCTGACAGCACCACTTGCCCACGCCGCACCCAGTACGGATGCACGCCGGGAGATCGCCCAGCTGATCGCCAGCCTGGACGGCTCCCAGTGCCGTTTCCAGCGCAATGGCAGCTGGTACGACGGCAGCGACGCGCGCGCGCACCTGCAGCGCAAGTACGATTACCTGCTGAAAAAGGGCATGGTGGACAGCGCCGAGCAGTTCATCGAGCGCGCTGCCAGCCAGAGCAGCATGAGTGGCAAACCCTACCGCATCCAGTGTCCGGGGCAGCCTGAACAGACCGCAGCCGCCTGGTTCGGCGCACGCCTGCAGGCCCTGCGCCACCGCACGCCGTAGACATGGGGGCAGTGTAGAGTCGAGCCATGTTCGACTGCCTTGTCCGTTTCCCGGAGCTGCCGCCATGAACACCACGCCCAAAACGCTGTCGCGTTCATTGAACGACCGCATGATTGCCGGCGTGATGGGCGGCATTGCCCATCGCTTCGGCTGGAATGCGACCCTGCTGCGGGTGCTCTACGTGCTGGTTTCGCTGGCCTCCGCCGCCTTCCCTGGCATCCTGGTCTACCTGATCCTGTGGCTCCTGATCCCCAACGAGGCCGATTGAAGACTGGAGCAACGCCCTGGCCGATCTGGCTGCGCGCGCTGCAGGTGCTGGGCGCGGTGTGGACGTCACCCAATTCCCTGCTCGGCGTGATCGGCGGCCTGGCCGGCATGCTCGGCGGCGCGACATTGCGGTGGAGCGGCCGTGACTGCGCGCTGGTGTTCGACCGCTGGCCGTGGGGGCCAGGTGGGGCGATCACTCTGGGGAACGTGATCCTGCATACCGGCCATGACCTGGGCATTTCCTGCCGCACCTATGCGCATCAGGCAGGGTGGGGCGCGGAGCCGCTGATCCGGCTGGATGATCACGAACGGGCGCACGTGTACCAGTACATGGTGCTGGGCCCGCTGTACCTGCCGGTGTACCTGCTGTGCGGCGGGGTGAGTGCGCGCAATCCGTTCGAACGGGCGGCCGATCATTTCGCCCGGTTCGGGCGTGGCTGGTGGCCGTAGTTTCCAGCCAACGGCGCAGCCCCTCGTGGGTGGTCGCGGAATGCGTTTCATGCGATTGGGCCGGGCGGGGTGGGTTCGCGGGACACGCCGTGAACCCGTCCCTGGGGGCTCGATGGCGCCATCCATGGCGCCAACGGTCCCGCGAACCCACCCCGCCCGGCCCCTGACAGTTTCCGTGCGCGTCCAGCCACGGAGAAGAAATAGAACAGCAGAAGCGGGTCGCGCGCTGCGCTTGCTCGCGAGCGGGGCATGGCTTGGCTTGGCTGGTCTCTACAGGAAGCAACAAATCAGCCGGCCAAGCCGTTTTTGCTTTTGATCTTCTTTTTTCTTTTCCGTGGGGGGAGGCAGGCATCAGGAACCTGTCAGCGGCCGGGAGGGTGGGTGGGGCGGGGTGTCCGCGGCATGGATGCCGCGGCCAAGCCCCCAAGGACGGGTTCACGGCGTCCCCGCACTACCCACCCTCCCGGCCAGCCCCCGGGAAACCAGCTTTCCGCGAACAACCAAACCACCCACGAGGGGCTGCGCCGTTGGCGGGAATCCCCCACGGATTCGTTAGCCGGAAGTTAAAGATCCGTAAGCATTCTGCTGCGATCCCGCAGTCATCTGCATGCAACCGATCGTCATTAGCCTTCGTGACGTTCCAGTCAGGTTCGACGCGGTAAGCTCTCCCTTGATGAGCTCGCAGCATCGTTCATCGAGTGCAGTACGCAGTAGCAATTTGGAGGAATACATCACATGGCAATCGTTCTTTATGTCGGTGGTAGCAAGGATGGCGAGAAGGGCGTGGTGCCCTACGGCTTCAGCAAATCCCGCGCCGACACCGCGCTGGGGCCGGAGTTCTACACGGAGCGGTTCATGGAACTGCAGGGTGTCGGCAAGGTCCGCCTGATGGCCCTGGAAGGCATGCGTGACGAGATCGTCATGCAGCGCGCCGCCCGCCACTACCGCTGACTTTCGCAACACGCGGCAGGGCGCGCCCACCATCGCGCGCCCGCGCCGGCATCCCAGCCCAGGGCCAGTCCGAGCCCTCTCTCCGCCAGGATGCCGGCGTCCACTCCGGCCCCGCCGCTGAACCTCGCCCCCTGTCAATGCCTTGTCCGGCTCCGTCGTGGATTGCCAGAATGGGATCTTCCCGTACCGCGGCACAGACCTGAAGCAATGCACGACGCCAAGAACGCCCAGAGCGCGCTCGCCCAGCAGATCGCCCAGACCATCGCCGACGAGATCGGTGCCCAGTCCGCCCAGGTGCGCGCCGCCGTCGGCCTGCTCGACGAGGGCGCCAGCGTTCCGTTCATCGCGCGCTACCGCAAGGAAGTGACCGGGGGCCTGGACGACACCCAGCTGCGCAACCTGGAAACCCGGCTGACCTACCTGCGCGAGCTGGAGGAGCGCCGTGCGGCGGTGCTGGCCAGCATCGGCGAGCAGGGCAAGCTCAGCGACGAGCTGCGCAACGATATCCTGGCCGCCGACACCAAGAGCCGGCTGGAAGATCTGTACCTGCCGTACAAGCCCAAGCGCCGTACCCGCGCCCAGATCGCCCGCGAGGCCGGTCTGGAGCCGCTGGCCGATGGACTGCTGGCCGACCCCACGCAGGATCCGCAGGCCTTCGCCGCCGCCTTCGTCAACACCGACAAGGGCGTGGCCGACACCAAGGCCGCGCTGGAAGGTGCGCGCGCGATCCTGATGGAGCGCTGGGGCGAGGACGCCGCGCTGGTCGGCGAGCTGCGCACCTGGCTGGGAGAGACCGGCGTGATCCGTGCCCGCGTGGCCGAGGGCAAGGAAACCGAAGGCGCCAAGTACCGCGACTATTTCGAACATGCCGAATCTCTGGCGAAGATTCCTTCGCACCGGTTGCTGGCGCTGTTCCGCGCGCGCCGCGAAGAGATCCTGTTCCTGGAACTGGACCCTGGCAGCGATGCCGAGGCCGGCCACCAGTACGCCGAAGGCCGCGTGGCGCGCAGGGCCGGCATCGCCGACCGGGGCCGCGCCGCCGATCGCTGGCTGCTGGACGCCTGCCGCCTGACCTGGCGCGCCAAGCTGCACACCCATCTGCTGCTGGACCTGTTCAACCAGGCCCGCGAGAAGGCCGAGGCTGAGGCCATCGCGGTGTTCGGCGACAACCTGAAGGATCTGCTGCTGGCCGCACCGGCGGGCCCGAAGACCGTGCTTGGGCTGGACCCGGGCATCCGCACCGGCTGCAAGATCGCCGTGGTCGATGCCACAGGCAAGCTGGTGGCCACCGACACCATCTACCCGCATGAGCCACGTCGCCAGTGGGACCAGTCGGTGCAGACGATCAAGCAACTGTGCGCCAAGCACAACGTTGAACTGATCGCGATCGGCAACGGCACCGCCAGCCGCGAAACCGACAAGCTGGCCGGCGAAGCGATCAAGGCTGCCGCCAACCCGAAGCTGCAGAAGGTCGTGGTCAGCGAGGCGGGCGCCTCGGTGTACTCGGCCTCCGAGTTCGCGGCCAAGGAGTTCCCGGGGCTGGACGTGTCGCTGCGTGGCGCGGTGTCGATCGCGCGTCGCCTGCAGGACCCGCTGGCCGAACTGGTCAAGATCGAACCCAAGGCGATCGGTGTCGGCCAGTACCAGCACGATGTGGACCAGTACCGGCTGGCACGGGCGCTGGACGCGCGCGTGGAGGACTGCGTGAACGCCGTGGGCGTGTACGTGAACACCGCATCGGCCGCGCTGCTGTCGCGGGTGTCCGGCCTGTCGGCCACGGTGGCCGAGAACATCGTGCGCCATCGTGACGAGAACGGCCCGTTCAAGCGCCGCAAGGATCTGCTGAAGGTCGCGCGCCTGGGCGAGAAGACCTTCGAACAGTGCGCCGGCTTCCTGCGCATCGCCGACGGCGACCAGCCGCTGGATGCTTCGGCGGTGCACCCCGAAGCCTATCCGGTGGTCGAGCGCATCGTGGCCAGCACCGCACGCCCGATCAAGGCGCTGATCGGTGATGGCAGCTTCCTGCGTGGCCTGAAGGCCGAGCAGTTCACCGATGACACCTTCGGCTTGCCGACCGTGCGCGACATCCTGAAGGAACTGGAGAAGCCGGGCCGCGACCCGCGTCCGGAGTTCAAGGCTGCGCGCTTCGCCGAAGGCGTGGAGGACATCAAGGACCTGCGCGAGGGCATGGTGCTGGAAGGCGTGGTGAGCAACGTGGCGGCCTTCGGTGCCTTCGTCGATATCGGCGTGCACCAGGACGGCCTGATCCACATTTCGGCGCTGTCCGACACCTTCGTGAAGGACCCGCGTGACGTGGTCAAGGCTGGCGATATCGTCAAGGTGAAGGTGCTGGAGGTGGACGTGGCGCGCAAGCGCATCGCCCTGACCCGGCGCCTGGACGATACCCCCGGGCAGGCCACCAGCCGCCCGGGCCAGCGTGATGAGCGCGGCCATGGGCAGGGTCCGCGCCGGGATGCAGGCGGCCAGAACCGCGGGCCGAACCGGGGCCAGGGCAATGGTGGCCGTCCCGCCGCGTCCGCGCCCCCGGCCAACAACGCCCTGGCCGAGGCCTTCGCCCGCGCCAAGCGTAGTTGAGGACCGTGTTCCCCGTCACGCTTGATTCGTGGCGGGGGACTTGTCGATTTTCCCCGTGATTGCGCACACTTGCGCTTGAGGGGAGGCGTCCGGCCACCCCGCTGTCGCTGGGGAGGGCCATGACGCCAGCAGGACCCGTCGTCTTCGTTGAGGTCTGCAGCGTCGCGCTGCGGCCGCTGCCTGCCTGCGCGGGCCGGGGGCAGCGGTGATGGCGGGCCAGGGCACCAACGGCAACGGGTTGCTGGAGCGCCGCCTGCAGGCGCTGGCCGAAGAACGTCGGCGGCTGGCGATGATCATCGATGGCACCGCCGCGGGCACCTGGGAATGGAACGTGCAGAACGGCGAGATGCGGGTCAACGCGCGCTGGGCCGAGATTGTCGGTTACCGCCTGGAAGAGCTGGAGCCGGTCTGCCAGAAGACCTTCCTGAAGCTGGTCCATCCCGATGACATAGCGCTGTCGGACGCGGCACTGGACGAGCATTTCGAGGGGCGCACCGACAACTATGCGTGCCTGCTGCGAATGCGCCACAAGAATGGCCAGTGGATATGGATCCAGGACCGTGGCCGCGTCTTCGAATGGGACGCGCAGGGCAAACCATTGTGGATGGCCGGCGCGCATGCCGACGTGACCGAGCTGCAGCAGGCCCGACAGGATGCGGCCGAAACACGGCAACGCCTGCAGGCCGTGGTCGATGCCTCCGACGAGGTGGCGGTGATCGCCACCGATATCGATGGCACCATCACCCTGTTCAACACGGGCGCGCAACGCCTGCTGGGCTACAGCGCGGCGGATGTGGTCGGCCAGCGCCGGCTGGATGCCTTCCACGATCCGCAGGAACTGAATGCCTGGCTGCGACCGCTGGCCGATGCCGATGGCCAACTGCCAGATGTGTTCGAGGCACTCAGTGCGCGTGCCGATGGCCAGACCTATTCGCGGCAATGGACGCTGCTGCGCAAGGACGGCCAGCCACGCCAGGTACGCCTCTCGATCAGCCGCATGGACGGTGCCGACGGTGTACGCATCGGCTATGTCGGGATGGCCATCGACATCACCGAGATCCTGCAGGCGAGGGCCGAAGCGCGCTTGTCCGCGGAGAAGTTCGCCGGTGCGTTCACCTCGGCTGCGCTGGGCATGGCGCTGGTGTCACTGGAAGGGCGATGGCTGGACGTCAACGATGCGCTGTGCCGGATCCTCGGCTATCCGCGGGAAGAGCTGCTGCAGGTGGATTTCCAGCGTCTCACCCATCCTGATGACCTGCAGACCGACCTGGCCCTGGTGCAGGACCTGCTGGCCGGGCGTCGCAGCCACTACCACCTGGAAAAGCGCTATCTCGATCGCGATGGCAAGGTCATCTGGGCCCGATTGTCGGTCTCGCTGGTGCGCAACGAGCATGGCGAGCCGTTGCATTTCGTGTCGCAGATCCAGGACATCACCGCCCAGCGCAGCAGCGAGCAGCGGCTGTTCGAGAGCGAACAGCGCAGCCGCATCACCCTGGATGCCGTGGCCGACCTGGTGCTGAGCGTCAGCCTCGATGGCCGTATCGATTACGCCAATGCCGCTGCAGTACGCATGTTGGCCGGCGATGGCGCGTTGTCGCTGGCAGGACACAAGGTGCAGGATGTGCTGGCGCTGACCACCGAATACGCGCCGGGTTCGGTGCTGGACGTGTCGGTACTGCTGGATCCGGACAGCAATGCGGTCGACCTGCATGCCGACCTGCTGCTGCGCCTGGGTGCCGCCACGGTGCCGGTGGACCTGACCCGCGCCTGGTTGCGCGATGACGAGGGCCACGTGCGAGGCGCGGTCTGGGTGCTGCGCGACGATACCCAGCAGCGTGCCCGCCAGCGCGAGGCGCGTCATCTGGCCGAGATCGACCCGCTGACCGAACTGAGCAACCGCCGTGGCTTCGAGGTGCATCTGCAGCAGGCGATCACCCGTGTCGAACGTACCGGCCAGGCCGCGTCGCTGATGTACATCGATCTGGACCGGTTCAAGCCTATCAACGATACCTGGGGCCATCTGGCTGGCGATGCGGTGCTCTGGGCAGTGGCCAGTGTTCTGCGTCACGGGGTGCGCGATTCGGATGTGGTGGCGCGGCTGGGCGGCGATGAGTTCGCTGTGATCCTGTCCGGTTGCACGCCGCGTCGTGCAGCGCGCATTGGCGGCGAGCTGCTGCATACCCTGGCGTCGCTGTCGATTCCGTGGGACCAGGACCGGTTGCGGGTAGGGGCCAGCATCGGCATCGCGCCGCTGGCCGGAGGGATGAGCGTGGACCAGGCGGTGGCCGCGGCCGATGCCCAGTGTTACCGGGCCAAGGCGATGGGCCGCAACAACGTGCAGGTGCAGGGCGAGGCCAGTGAGCTGCCGGGCGATGATTCCGAGGTCGTCGAGGGCTGATCTCAGCCTGTGAGAGGGCGGGCGCAAATACTCCGCGCACCTCCTCTCTTACAGGTGATCCCATGAATGTCTGCAACCCGATGGCGGTGCGTGCCTTCGCCCCGGCCCTGGTCGGCTGGTGCCTGGCCCTGGCGGCCGGGCTCCGGCTGGAGGAGGTGCGTGAGGACCGTCTCGCCCAGGCAATGTTGCCGGTGCTGCAGGCGAGCGTGGTGGCGCTGCTGGCCCTCACCCTGGCGTGCACGGTGGCGGCCAGCCTGGTGCTGTGGCGGCACAGGCGCCGGGATCACCGTCGCGTTGATGCCGGCACTACAGAGGCGCAGCATCCATCAGCAGGAACCGGCATGGCGCGCGCTGGAAGGCATTGATCTGCGGCACCAGCCGCTGGAAATGTTCGCTGGCGCAGTGGATGTCCAGGGCGACGCGGTCAGGCCATTGCTCGATGAAGATGAAGTGCCCGGGATCCTTCTGGTCCACGAACAGTTCATAGCCGAGGCAGAGCGGCTCGCGCTGCGTGCAGGCGACCAGTTCCCGGTACAGCGGAAGCACGGTGTCCACGGCATCGGGATGGATGAAGTCTTCGGCGATGACCTTGAGCATGCAGGCACCTCTGGATGGGGCCCTGCAGGATAGTGCCGGCGGGTGGCCGGCACCCATCCCGTCAACGCAATACTGCGTCCGCACTGACCAGCTGCACATCGTGCATCTGGTTGAGGTAGGCCTCGTAGTAGCCCTTGTGCGAGGCACCGACGATGGTCAGCATGCGGGTGCCCGGGTGCTGGCCGAGCACGTCGCGCATGTTGGCGACCATGCGCAGGTTGCGGGTTTCCCAGTAGCCCACGTAGTTGCGGCCGAAGCCTTCCGGCGAGGGTTCGACGAGCGTCGCGCCGAAATCGCTGTTGAAGGCCAGCATCGCGGCCTCGGGTGCGTTGTAGGCGCGATACATCGCGAGCAACCCATCCGGTTGAGCAAGATTGGCTTCCAGTCGTTCATCGGCCGCCCTGCGCGCTTTGGCGAAGGAATTGTCCCAGGCACCGCGTATGGCGGCAGCGTAGGCCTTCTGCTGCGATTCCGGTGTAGGCGAATCCGCAGTGTGGTCGTCGACCGCCAACAGCCGCTCCAGCCCCAGGCGCGCGGCGAGGACGCCGGCCACCAGGCCGGCCTCGTTGCGGCGTGCCATGCGCGTGTCGAGGAACTGCACCAGCTCCGGTGTCAGGCTGTCCGAGGCACGTCGCTCTTCCCTGGGCAGCCGCAGCCATTGGACGACTGCCGAGCTGCTCTCGCCCGCAGCCAGGAACACTGCGGCCAATCGGCGTCGCTGGGCAGCGGTTGGCGCCTTCGGCCAATCCGCAAGCAGGCGTTCCATCTCCACGTTGGCGCTGGGCACGTCCAGGCCGGTGGCGGCCTGCGCCGGTGCCGGATCGACGCAGTAGTCCGCTACGCTCTCGGCGTATCGGGCCGGATTGCGGCGCATGAAGTCACACTGCAGGCCGGACAGGTTCTCTACCGCGATCGCGGTGGGCCGCCAGGCTTCCAGGCGCTGCAGCAGAGGTTCCAGCATCGCCGGCATGAAGGTCTCCGGCAGGCTGGACAGGTGCGGGCTGCCCAGCACCAGCACTTCGTTCGGGCGCCCTGCGGGCGGTCCCTTCAGCTGGTCCGGGTGGAAGGCGGGTCGATAGGCGGTGTCGTTGGCCAGCGCGCTGCTGCTGCACACGGCCAGGAAGAGAAGGCTGGCAAAGCGAGGGAACATGCGATCTCCATGTCGATGAGCATCCTGCGGGACCTTCATGCTGGTCATATTCTCCTGCCGCGGAATCCCGCATTGGTCATGTAAACCTTTTTGCCTTGAGCTGCATCCTTCTGCTGAGCGATGCTGTACCCAGCGCTCAGGCAATGCAGAACATGACGTCCGACGACTGGACCATCGACAGTCCGCGGCTGCACCTCCGGCCGTTCACGCCCCGGTGTATTCCTTGGCCTGGCAGGCCTGCATCGAGCCCGTGACGCAGAACCCGAACTGGGCATCTGGATCGCAGAAATGATGCATGGGCACGGCTATGGTCGCGAAGCCGTGGCGGCGGTGTGGTCGGCCGCCTCAGGGCGCCTGCGTTGTGCTGCGTTCCGCTATCCGGTGGCCGAGCAGAACCGGTCCAGCCGTTCCCTCGCTGAGTCCCTCGGCGGACTGCCTGTAGCACGTGAGCAGGGCGTGAAGTACACGGCAATCGTCTACCGCAATGCACGGAGTTGCGACGGACGTCGCGGAATCCCGCTAAAGCGGCTGACGGCATCGCCGATACTCCCTCTGGATCCCGCTCCAGTCACCCGCCGCAGGACCCCAGGCTGCCCCCGATGGGCGGTCCGCGCAGTGTGCCGCCGCTCCCAGATGCCGATCGCACCCGCAGCAGACGTTCTTGGCAGTCGCTCGAGAGGTGCCGTTGGCACCTGTAGTCCCTGGCAACTGATGTTGCCGCCGGGCATCCCGCCCGTCGGGTCACAACCGCTTACCGGACACCGAGGATCAGACAATGCTCATTCCAGGCTTCACGGCAGGCGCGCAGGCGCCGGCCGAGCTGCACACCCGTTGGTCGCCGTGGCGTGCGCTGCTTGGCGTACTGGCGCCGCAGCAACGCACCGGCACAGAGAAGGCGATGACCGACCGCACCGAGCTGGAAGCGCAGGTGGCCGCGCTGCATCGCGTGCAGGCCGTCATCGAGTTCGCGCTCGACGGCACCATCCTGCAGGCCAATGACAATTTCCTGCAGGCGATGGGCTACCGGCTGGAGGAGATCCAGGGCAAGCATCATTCCCTGTTCGTCGACCCCGAGCTGGCGCGCAGCGCCGAATACCGCGACTTCTGGGCGCGCTTGGGGCGCGGCGAATACGACGCCGGACAGTACCGCCGCTTCGGTAAGGGCCAGCGCGAGATCTGGATCCAGGCCTCGTACAACCCGGTACTGGACCGCCAGGGGCGGCCGTACAAGGTGGTCAAGTTCGCGACCGACATCACCGCGCAGAAGCTGCAGGCGGCCGACTCGGCGGGGCAACTGGCCGCGATCACCAAGTCGCAGGCGGTGATCGAGTTCAGCATGGATGGCCGCATCCTGTCGGCCAATGACAATTTCCTGGCCGCCACCGGCTACAGCCTGGACGAAGTGCGCGGGCAGCACCATTCGTTGTTTGTCGAGCCCGAGCATCGCAGCAGCATCGAATATCGCCAGTTCTGGGAGAAACTGGGGCGCGGCGAATATGACGCCGGCCAGTATCGGCGTCTTGGCAAAGGCGGGCGTGAGATCTGGATCCAGGCGTCCTACAACCCGATCCTGGACCTCAATGGCAAGCCGTTCAAGGTCGTCAAGTACGCCACCGACATCACCGCGCAGGTGCATGAAAACCAGGCCATGCAGCGCGCGGTGGCGCAGACCCGCGAGGTGGTGGCCGCGGCCAAGCAGGGCGATCTGACCCAGCGCGTGGCCACCGCCGACAAGAATGGCTCGATCGCCGAACTGTGCGAAGGCGTGAATTCGCTGGTCGAGGCGATGGCCGCGATCATCGGCCAGATCAAGTTCGCCGCGGACACCATCGCAGTCGGCGCGACTGAAATCGCACAGGGCAACAGCGACCTCTCGCAGCGCACCGAGCAGCAGGCGGCTTCGCTCGAGGAAACTGCGGTGTCGATGAAGGGCCTGGCCGAGACCGTGCAGCGCACCGCCACCAACGCGCGCCAGGCGAGCCAGCTGGCCGGTGGAGCCGCCGATGTCGCTGCGCGCGGCGGCAATGTGGTGCATGAGGTGGTCGAAACGATGGCGGTGATCAATGCCTCGTCGCGGCGCATCGTCGACATCATCGGGGTGATCGACGGCATCGCCTTCCAGACCAACATTCTCGCGCTGAACGCAGCGGTGGAGGCGGCGCGTGCCGGTGAACACGGCCGTGGATTTGCCGTGGTTGCCACCGAGATCCGCGAGCTGTCGCAGCGTTCGGCCAGCGCGGCGAAGGAGATCAAGCACCTGATCGATGAGTCGGTTGCCAATGTGGGTGCCGGTACGGCGCAGGTTGAGAGCGCGGGCCGCACCATGGACGAGATCGTGACCAACGTGCGCCGGGTGAGCGACCTGATGACCGAAATCAGCACTGCCTCGCAGCAGCAGAGCGACGACATCCAGCAGATGAACCATGCCGTCGATCTGATCGACCAGGGCACCCAGCAGAACGCGGCCCTGGTCGAGGAGGCGTCGGCGGCGGCACGCAGCATGGAAGAGCAGTCGGCGCAGCTGCTGCAGACGGTGGCCAGCTTCCGCTTGCAGGGCGGCGCCGGGCACCGGCACGGAGCGGCGGCGCTGCATGCGGTCTAGGCGCGGCGACCGGACTGTTCTTCCTTGGTTTCGGTGTCGCCGCGTACGCAGTTGCGACCGGCATGCTTGGCGCGATACAGGGCCTGGTCGGCGCGTTCGACCAGGCCGCGCGGATCGCCGTCTTCGCCGGGTGCCTGCCAGGCCACGCCGATGCTGATGGTGACGGTGGCCACGGGGGCGGGCAGGGCTGCGGCTTCGACCGAAGCGCGCAGCCGTTCGCCCAGGCCCAGGGCGTGGGTGGCATCGGGCGAGGGCAGGGCGGCGATGAACTCTTCGCCGCCGTAGCGGGCCAGCAGATCGTCGCCCCGTTGCAGGCAGCCATCGAGGATGCCGGCGACGGCACGCAGGCGCCGATCACCTTCCGGATGGCCGTAGGTGTCGTTCAGCCGTTTGAAGTGGTCGATGTCGATCATCAGTACCGCCAGGCCCTGGCCCTGGCGGCGCGCGCGGCGGTGGGCCCGATCCAGCGACTCATCGAAGCTGCGCCGGTTGCCCAGTCCGGTCAGCGGATCGCGCCGCGCCAGCGTTTCCAGTTCATCGCGCTGGCGCTGGATCTCGACCTGGCTCAGCACGCTGCGCAGCGCATAGCCGAGCAGGGAGCCGATGAAGCCGACCGTGGCCAGGGTCGGCTGCAGGCGCGCGACCAGAAGCGCCACCAGCATCAGCAGCAAGGGCAGCATCAGTGGTACGCCGGCATCGATGATGCGCCGCAGGCTGCGGGATACCTCCATTGCCGGGCAGCGACGATGGCTGCCCGCCAGGATGGCCAGCAGCACGAACAGTCCACTGATCAGCAGGTCGCCCCAATTGCCGTCGGGCACCTGCGGCTGATAGGTATTGATGTAGAAGGCCAGCAGGAAGTAGCCCAGCGCGTAGATCGTCAGCGTCCGGAAAAAATCGCGGCGGTCCGGATCGTCCTCGGCCAGGAAACGGATCAGTGCGAAGCAGAACACCAGGCTGTTCTGCACGCCGCTCATGGTGTTCAGGCACTGCGTCCACAAGGCGGTGTTCAGCGGCGCCATGGCCCGCGCATGCAGGTAGTGCAGCAGCCAAAGCAGGGCAATGATCCCGAGGTCCACCGCACGGATGTAGCGGTTCCCGCCGCCCGGGCTTGCAGCGACGTAGGTCAGGGGGATCCCGTAGAACACGTACAGGATCAGTGTTGAGGCGGTCATCTGCGCAGGGGCGAGGCCGGCCACATTGCGGTACAGCAGCGCCAGCAGCGCGAGAGAGAACAGGCCGACGGCCGCGCCGAGCAGTCGCCACTGGCAGGCCGCCTGGCTGACACGTGCACGCCGTACGCAGGCCAGTGCAGCCAGCAGCGGGGCGGTGATCAGCATCAGGTAGGAGCCGACCGGGTCCTGCGGGCCGACAAAGGCAATGACGAGCGCGTGCGTGACGAGAAAAAACAGTGCAGCACGCAACGTCATGCAGTCCCCCACCCCCGGATCCGGCGGGATCACGATAGGCAGATGTACGTGAGGCTGGCAAGAAAAGTGTGCACTACGTCTAGCGACAACCCTGTCAGCGGTCGCAGTTTTGCGTCAACACAGTGACACCGGAGCGGCTATATGGGCCTGCATCGCCTGAAAAGCAAAAGGCCAGGTCATGGACCTGGCCTTTGATGCTGTGGTGCCGGTGAAAGGACTCGAACCTTCATGGGGTCACCCCCGGCTGATTTTGAGTCAGCTGCGTATACCATTCCGCCACACCGGCAGGCAGCGTGTGAGTGTAACCGAGGAGGGCAGGGCTTTCATAGGGGCAAGGCAGATCGAGGCGTTTCCTGTCGGCATCGGCTCTGCGATGGCTATACTGCGCCGGCTTGAATGCCTCCAGGAGCCATAGCCGATGACAGTGTTGCAGGACCTGAGGGTGCTGGTGGTCGAGAACGACGAGATGAGCGCAGCCTTGCTGCAGATGCAGCTGGTGCATGCCGGCGCGACCGTGGTCGGGTTGGCGGCGAGCGTGGCTGAAGCATTGCGCGTGCTGGAAGACTCGGTCCCCGATGTGGCCCTGCTGGACTATCGCCTGGCCCGCAACGAGACCAGCGAGCCGGTGGCGGCAGCATTGTCGGCGCGAGGCGTACCGTTCGTGCTTGCCACCGGAATGCTGGCTGAGCAGCTGCCCGAGTCTATGCTGTCCGGAGTACTGCTGGTCAAGCCGTATCTGTCGGCGGACCTGACCCGGGCGCTGAGCCGTGCGGTGGGCCGTTCCAGCGCAACGGCGTGAGAACGGCGCTTCAGCCGGCCTCCTCGTACAGGTAACGGATGTCCTCGCGGTCGTCGAGGATGCTGTACTGCCCGGCCAGGTTGTCCGGATCGGGGTTGAGCCACGCATCGAGATGCTCCCCGCGGATCGGTATCACGCCGCGATCGTGACCTGCCGCGGCGACATCGCGTGGCGGGGTGTCGGTGATCGTGGCGAATGAGAGCAGGCGTCCTTCCGGTCCCTCCCATTCCGCCCAGAGGCAGGCCAGAAGCAGGTCGCGGGGCGGGTCGGGGCGAAACTCCAGCACCACATCCTGTTCCTTTTCACTGGCGCCAAGCGCGCGCCCTGCGATCGCGTGGCGTGGTACGTGCTCATAGAACGCCTGCACCACGACAACGCCGTGGCGAAGGCCGAACGCGCCGCGCCAATAGCCTTCCAGGCTGTCGCGTCGTGCGTTGTAGGTGCCGGGGTAGAGCACGTCGTTGCGTGCCGGCTTGTCCGGCAGCCGGCATTGGTAGCGCATCGGCTTGATCACCCGTCGGCCGCTCTCGCTGACCATCACCGGCGCGTAGGTGCCGGGAAAAATGCGGTTGTCGCGCGGCAGTAGTTGTACCCGGTGCAGGTCCTCAAGCCGGGCCTGGGCGCGCTCGATGCGGTTGCCGGCCACGCGCAGGTCGTTGCGTGCCTTCTGGGTGGGGCGGGTGGCGAGCGTCGCGTGGGCGATATCGCGGCGCTCGCGTTGGCGGGCCAGCTCCGCCTCGAGATTCTGGCGTTCCTGCGCATGCCACTGCTGGATCTTCGCAACGATGTCGCGACCCTGTTCGGTGCGCGCGCCGGCAAAGCCGTCGTCCATGGCCTTGGGGGTTTTCGGCCGCTTCTTGCCGGGATCGTGCGCGTACAGTTCGGCGAACTCCTCCAGCGACAGGATGGCACCGAACTCGCGGACCAGCTTGGCGTAGTCAGCGCGGATCAGGGCGGAATAGCACATGGGAACTCTGCAGGCCTGGGTCGCAGTCGTTGCGACGTGGATGCGGCAGGATAGCCCGACCTACAGGGAGATACCGCATGAATGATTCCGTCAGCTGCCAGTTCCGCGAGGCTGTCCCCACGGTCGAAGACTATTGCCAGCTGCGTGTGCTGGCGGGCCTCAGTGCCAAGAGCCAGGAGGCGGCGGCACGCGCGCTGCCCAATACCCTGTATGGCGTGTGCGCCTACCAGGGCAATGAGCTGGTAGCGATGGGCCGCATCGTCGGCGATGGTGGGTGCCACCTGCAGGTCTGTGATATCGCCGTGCTGCCGCGCCTGCAGGGGCAGGGCCTGGGCAAGGAAGTGATGCGTCGGCTGGATGGCTGGATGCAGGCGAACCTGCCGCCGTCTGCATACGTCAGCCTTCTGGCCGATGGTGAAGCGCACCGGTTGTACGCGCAGTTTGGTTTCGCACCCACCGCACCTGCATCGATCGGGATGTATCGCCGGTTCTGAGGTGTGTTCAGGCTGAGGCCATCCATGCGTGGCATGGATCTACTGGGCCAACCGGCCGCCGGATCCATCCCGGCCCTGCAGTAGATCCACGCCATGCGTGGACAGGGCTTTCCCGGGAATCTCAGGCAAAGAAAAACCCCGGCCGAAGCCAGGGTTTTCAAGAATTGGCGTCCCCACGGGGATTCGAACCCCGGTCGCCACCGTGAAAGGGTGATGTCCTAGGCCTCTAGACGATGGGGACGCACGAAAACTTCAAGTTGTAGATCCTTCGACGGCCTAATGTCGAAGTGGTGGAGCCAAGCGGGATCGAACCGCTGACCTCCTGCATGCCATGCAGGCGCTCTCCCAGCTGAGCTATGGCCCCATGAAACTCCGGATGATCTGCCGGGAGCAGAGTCCGTTTTGAAACTGGCGTCCCCACGGGGATTCGAACCCCGGTCGCCACCGTGAAAGGGTGATGTCCTAGGCCTCTAGACGATGGGGACGCACGAAAAACTTCAAGTTGTAGAACCTTCGACGGCCTAATGTCGAAAGTGGTGGAGCCAAGCGGGATCGAACCGCTGACCTCCTGCATGCCATGCAGGCGCTCTCCCAGCTGAGCTATGGCCCCGTGTTACCGAGCCGCCTATCATACCTGCGTGTTCACGTTTGTGGAAGTCTTTTTTGAACTTTTTTCGTTCCGGTTCAACCGCAGCCACGAGGGCAGGGGAACCGCAACGCCACACCCTGAATACCGGTAGGCGGTGAACAAAAAAGACCCGGTTATCGGCCGGGTCCTCGTTGTTCGTGATGAGTGGCGTCCCCACGGGGATTCGAACCCCGGTCGCCACCGTGAAAGGGTGATGTCCTAGGCCTCTAGACGATGGGGACGCAATTCTCATCAATGTTCTTTAGCGACCTTTCGACGGCCTAATGCCGAAAGATTGGTGGAGCCAAGCGGGATCGAACCGCTGACCTCCTGCATGCCATGCAGGCGCTCTCCCAGCTGAGCTATGGCCCCACGTCGCTGAGGAGCGAAATAATAGCCTTGCCCCAGGGGGTTGGCAAGCATTTGTTGCACTTTTCTTCACGCGTGTTGCGAAGCCGATGTCAGTCGCCTGCGGCCGTGGTGTCGTCGGTCAGAGCGGCCAGGATCGGGCACTGGTCCAGCGCGCCATGGCCGGGGCAGGCGTCGACCAGCTGCGACAGCGCGATGTGCATGCGCTGCAGTTCGGCCATCCGTTGTGCGATGTCCTGCAGGCGGGCCTGCGCGGTGTCACGCACGCTGCCCATGTCCTGCTGGTGGTGATCACTGAGCGCGAGCAGTTCTCCGATTTCCTCCAGGCTGAAGCCCAGTGCCTTGGCGCGGCGGATGAAGCGCAGCCGGCGCAGATCCGGCTCGCCGAAGATGCGGTAACCCCCGGCCGAGCGCGCCGCCGTCGGCAGCAGCTGCTGCCGTTCGTAATAGCGGACCGTATCGATCGGCACGCCCGCCTGACGGGCCAGTTGTCCAATGTTCATGGCAGCTTTCCTGCGGATCCTGCCGGCCATTGTGAAGCCTGGAGTCTGGTCGAGAGTCAAGGCTTCAGCTCGGTGCGCGCATTCAGCCCACTTTGCAACTTTCTTCATAGCCCCGCAGATGGGCCTGTTCCTACCCTTCGCCTGAACCGGCCGTTCGATGGCCTGCAACGAACCGAGGAGGTGGTCTGTGGAGGGAGTCAGGAACGAAGCATTCGTAGAGGTTGCGGTGGTCGAATATCCGGGAGGGGACCCCTCCGCCGCCTCTGTGCTGGCCGAAATGGCCCACGTCGCCAACCGCCTGGCCCAACAGCAGCGCCGACCCTTCAAGCGTGTGCTTGTCACCCGCTGGATCGTTCCCGCCAGCCAGACCGGTGTACACCGCATCGCGGGTGCTGAAATGCTCGACGCCGCCATTCCCGCGGTGATCGCGGTTCCCGGCCAGATCAGCCCCGGAGCCTGTCTGCGCGCCGAAGAGGTCCTGCTGGACTGGTTGCGGGCCCACTACGACGGGGGCAGCCTGCTGGCTGCTGCCAGCGACGGGGTCGGTGTACTGGCCCGTGCGGGACTGCTGGCCGGAAGAACGGTCAGCGGCCCCGATCTGGGGCGACATCCAGGGTTGCAGGCGCAGGCGGTGAGCTGGGTGCCCAGTGAGCGGGCGCTGGTCGACGATGGCGATCTGCTGACGGTTGGCGGATCGCAGGCTTGGCGTTTCCTCGGGCTGCGTTTGCTGTACCGGCTGCACGGGCAGGGCGTGGCGAGCGCGGTCGCGCAACAGCTCGGGATCGTCGTGCCCGCAGGGATCCAGCAGGATCTTGAGCGTTTCAGTGCCAACTTCGCCCACGGTGACCGCGATGTACTGAAGGCCCAGCGCTGGCTGCATACCACTGCCGCACGAGGAGCCACTCTGGCCGCAATCTGCGAGGTTTCCGGATTGGAACCGCGCACCCTGCAGCGGCGCTTCCTCCGAGCGACCGGTCTGCGGCCGATCGAATACTGCCAACGGCTGCGCATTGCCAAGGCGCAGACCCTGCTGCAGCAGGGCGCAGGCATCGAGGAGGTGGCCTGGGGGGTGGGCTACGCTGATCAGAGCGCATTCCGGCGACTGTTCCTCCGCATCGTGGGCATGACACCGGCCAACTATCGCCGCCACGTCAACTGCAAGCGGCGGGAGCGACCGTTGATGCCGTCGGTGGCCGGAAGTCTGCGCGGCCTGCAGGCGTCCCCCGGAATGCAGTTGGGGCGCAGTGCGGCCTGACCATGGGGCGGGCGAGCGCTTGCAACCTGGGCGTGACGCTTTGACCATGCAGGCAGTGGAACTTGAACAGGTGGGCTGATGTCGAGTGTTGGACCGGTACCGATGCCGGTGGTGTTGATCCTGATGTGCACGTTGCTGGCCATGACCGTTGCCCGTCTTTGGCCGCGCAGGGCAGTGGGAATGCCGCTGCCGTCGGCAGCAGGCATCGTGCTGGACATGCTGCTGATCGGCCTGCTGTGTGGTCGTGTCAGTTTTGTTGTGCTGAATTTCGCGCTCTATCGTTCGGAGCCCTGGAGCATTCTGCAGGTCACCGATGGTGGCTATCACCTGATGGTGGTGCTGGTGGCCGGGCTGTCGTGGGGATTATGGCGTCTGCGGCCGTGGCGTCAGTTGCGTGCACCGGTGCTGACGAGCGCACTGGTAGGCGTGTTGTTCTGGGTCGCTGGTGGCCAGTTGCTGTCGGCATGGCAGGAGCGGCAGATGCCGTTGCCGGCGCTGCAGGTGGCGGACCTTCAAGGCGATCGTATCGATCTGCAGCAGTTCCGCGGCAAGCCGCTGGTGCTGAATCTGTGGGCCACATGGTGCGGGCCCTGCCGGCGTGAGATGCCGGTGCTGGCGACGGCACAACAGGCACATGATGACGTGCAGTTCGTATTCCTCAACCAGGCTGAAACCCTGGATGAGGTCCAGGGTTTCCTGGCCGGCGAACGACTGATGCTGGGCAACGTGCTGCTGGATGATGACGCTGCTGCTTCCACCGTGCTCGGCGTTCAGGCATATCCTTCCACGCTCTTTTTCGACGCCGATGGGCGCCTGCGTGAACTGCACCTGGGCGAACTGACTGCGGCCGGCCTTGAACACAAACTGCGCCGGCTGCGGTAGCCTGCGCGGGCATCTCACTACGGAGTTCCCATGTTGTCGATTTCCCTGCGCACCGCCCCGGCGGTGCTCCTGCTGCCGGTCATGCTGGCATTGGCCGCCTGCAGCCAGGCACAGACGCCGCCGGGCAAGGCCGCTACGGCTTCGGCGACGACTGCTCCGGCATCTGCCGCCAAGGGCGACCGTCCAGCCGTGCTGAAGGGCATCGAGAAGCACGGCTTCGAGGTCGTTGCCGAATTCGATGCGCCGGACGGCCTGCGCGGTTTTGCTGGCGTGGTGGGAGGGCAGCAGCCTGCAGCGGCCTATGTCACGGCCGATGGCAAGCACGTACTGGTGGGCAGCCTGTTCGATGCCGAAGGTAATGATGTGGCTGCCGAAGCGGTCGAGAAGCTGGTTGCCGCACCGATGTCGGCCAAAATGTGGACCAAGCTCGAAGCCAGCGCCTGGGTGCGTGATGGCAAGGCCGACGCGCCCCGCGTGGTCTATACCTTCAGCGATGCCAACTGCCCGTATTGCCACAAGTTCTGGGAGGCGGCCCGTCCGTGGGTCGACGCCGGCAAGGTACAGCTGCGCCACATCATGGTGGGTGTGATCCGCGAGGACAGTCCGGCCAAGGCCGCAGCCATCCTCTCCGCACGTGATCCGAGCGCGGCGCTGCTGGAGAACGAACACCAGTTCGACCGTGGCGGCATCAAAGCGCTGCCGAACATCAGCCGCGAGATCGCCGGCAAGCTTGACGCCAACCAGGTGTTGATGCTGGAGATGGGGTTCCAGGGCACCCCGGGCATCCTGTTCCAGGATGCACAGGGCCAGGTGCAGCGCCGGGCCGGATTGCCGCAGGGCGACGACCTGCAGACGGTGCTTGGTCCGCGCTGATCCACGCCTGCATGATGATGTAGACCACAGGCCCGCATGGTGACATGCGGGCCTGTTGCGTTCCTGCCCCAGGCGAACACAACCGCTTGCGCATTGTCTGTTCGTCGTCACGTCTGAATCGTGACTGAGATCAAGCATCGTGCCTTGATTCCAATCAAGGCCAAAAGCGACAAACGGACTAGCCTTTGACGCATGGAATACAGCGTCAATGCGCGATGGATGCCGCGCTCGCCACGCCCTGATCAGGGTCGGCCGGCACAGCCATTCACGACACTCTCACTCTGTGCTTGTTACCCAGACCGCTGCGGTCGCCACCTCTCTGGCAGCGCGGCCTTGATGGAGTCGACATGGGTGCAGGCGGGGCAGTGTCATCGTCCTGTTGCCTGCCGTGCGCAGGCTGGCCGATGTCGTCGACGCAGTACCCGCATTTCCAGCAACGGCAACGCGAAGCCAGGGCGGCGCATGCATGCGCTCCGGAACCGTGATGCGAGTGTTCGTCAGGGGAGGATGCAATGCGTTTGGCCGTACTGAGTCTGGCATGCCTGGGGGCACTGGCGATCACGCCGGCGTACGCTCAACAGGGTGATGCAGAGGATGCGCAGGCATTGCGGCGCGAGATGGCCGCCATGCGCCAGGCGCTGGAAGGCATGCAGCAACGGCTGGACCGGCTTGAGCAGCGCGATGCTGCGCCTGCGCAGGCAACAGCCGCGCCTGCAATGGCGCCGATGGCCTCTGCCGCCCCTTCCGACGTGATCCATCGCACCCAGGTGCCGGGTGTGGCGCAGCCGGTACTGCCGCAGCGCGATTCGGTCGCTGATCCGTCCACTGCGGCATCGCGACCGGACAGTGCGGCGGGCCCGACCGACCCGGATCTGAAGGGGTTCTTTGCCATACCCGGCACTGATACGGTGATCCGCATCGGCGGTTACGCCAAGCTGGATGCCATCGCCGATTCGCGCGCGGCCGGCGACGAGGATCAGTTCATTCCCTCGTCGATGCCGGTGGGCGGCAGCCACCGCGATGTCTCCAACTTCAACATCCACGCCAAGCAGACCCGCTTCAGCTTCGAGGCGCGGCGTCCAACCACGCACGGCAACCTGCGCTTCTATCTGGAGAACGACTTCTTCGGCAGCAGCGATGGCTACGAGTTCCGCCTGCGGCATGCGTATGGACAGCTCGGCAATACCTATGCCGGCTATGGCTACTCCAGCTTCATGGACCCGGACAGCCTGCCCGACACGCTGGACTTCGCCGGGCCGGGTGGCGCCGGCTATCTGCTGGTGGCCGGCATCCACCACAGCTTCACGATGGGCAAGGGCAGCACGCTGACCGTGGCGGCCGAAGACCCGAAGACTGAACTTGCCGGTGCCAGTGATGAGCGGGCTGCGGTGAACCGTCTGCCGGACGTAACCGTGACCGCGCGCATGGAGCGCGACTGGGGCCACCTTCAGGTGGGCGCGGTGGCGCGCAGCCTGGCCTATGACGGCGATGGCGAGCGCGACCGGCGAATGGCCGGCGGCCTGCAGCTGAGTGGCTCGGCCTCGGTGGGCGAGCGCGACCTGCTGCTGTTCGGTGCGCTGGGAGGACGCGGCCTCAGCCGCTATACCGCCGACCTGACCGGCTCCGGGCTGGACGCGGTGGTCGGTGCCGATGGCCGCCTCGACGCGTTGGACCTGCACGGCGGCTTCGTCGGCTATACCCACTATTGGTCCGAGTTGTGGCGATCGAACCTGATCTTCGGCCAGCTGACCCTGGAGCGGAACGCTGCACTGGCGGCCGATGCCTTCCGACAGAGCCGGTACGGCGTATTCAACCTGATCTGGAGCCCCGCGCCGTCGTGGACGATGGGCATGGAGCTGCTGTACGGCCGCCTGGAACAGCAGGGCGGCGCACGCGGCGACACGGTCCGGGTGCAGGGCAGCCTTCAATACAACTTCATCAAATAGGCGCCAGCGGTCGTACGCCAGCGCAACCGTCCCCACGCCCGGTGCTGCCGGGCTCATGCCAGTACCGGAGATCGTCATGGCAGAAGCAAAGAAAATCGGGGTGGTCGGAGCCACCTTCCTCGTCGCCGGCAACATGATGGGCTCAGGCGTGTTCCTGCTGCCATCGAGCCTGGCCAAGATTGGTACCGCCTCGATCTGGGGCTGGCTGATCACCACCGCCGGTGCGCTGTTGCTGGCCTTCGTGTTCGCCAAGCTGGGCAAGCTGGCACCCAAGGCGGGCGGCCCGTACGCCTATGCGCGCGACTGGTTCGGGCCGTACATGGGCTTCCAGACCAACACCATCTACTGGTTCGCCAACTGGATCGGCAACGTCGCCATTCCGATCGCCGCAGTGGGCTATTTCAGCTACTTCTTCCCGATCCTGTCCGAGCCGCTGGTGCGCTGCATCGCGGTGCTGATCCTGGTGTGGGCGCTGAGTTTCGCCAACGTGATCGGTCCGGCGTTCGTCAGCCGGGTGCAGACCGTCACCACCAGTTTTGCGCTGGTGCCGATCCTGGGCATCGCCATCTTCGGCTGGTTCTTCTTCGATGCCGACATTTTCAAGGGCGCCTACAACGTGTCCGGCGAATCGAACTTCGGCGCGATCTCCAGCGCCGCGGCGCTGACGCTGTGGGCCTTCATTGGCGTCGAGTCGGCCTCGGTCACCGCTGGTGTGGTCGAGAACCCCGAAAAGAACGTGGCCCGTGCCACCCTGGCCGGCGTGTTCCTGGCTGCCATCGCCTATATCGCCAGCTCCTCGGTGATCATGGGCATGGTGCCCAATGGCGAACTGCAGACCTCCGATGCGCCGTTCGCACTGGCTGCGGCCAAGGCCGTCGGTGGCTGGGGCGGTGCGCTGGTCAGCCTGTGTGCCTTCATCGGCGCTGCCGGTTCCCTAGGCGGCTGGATCCTGCTGACCGCACAGAGCGCCAAGGCGGCCTCCGATGACGGCCTGTTCCCGAGCATCTTCAGCAAGACCAACAAGGACGACGTGCCGGTCAAGGGCGTGCTGATCGTGGCCGTGCTGATGACCCTGGCGGTGCTGGTCACCTCCACCTCGGAAACCGCGTCGGCACAGTTCGACGTGATCACATCGGCGGCGGTGGTGCTGACCCTGCTGCCCTACATCTACTCGTGCGTGGCCTGCTACTTCGTGGTCGAGCGCTCGCACACCCTGGTCCACACCGGTGCGTTCTGGACCCTGACCAGCCTGACCGTCGTTTACTGCCTGTGGGCGATCTACGGCTCGTCGGGAACCATCGTGCAGTACGCGTTCCTGTTCGTGCTGTTCATCACCGTGTTCTATCCCTTCTTCAGCGAGGAGCGCCGCCAGCAGCGGCAGCGCGCCCGCGAGGCCTCGGCGATCAGCGCCGGCGCCCAGCGTTCCTGAGTTAGACAAGGAGAATCAACGTGTACTTCAAGTCCCTGGACTACCCGGTCATTGTCATCGACAACGACTACGAGTCGCCACGCATCGGCGGCATCCTGATCCGCGCCCTGGTGGAAGAGCTGCGCAGCAACGACCAGCGCGTGCTGTGCGGCCTGAACCTGGATGATGCCCGTGCCGGTGCCCGCACCTACGTGGCGGCGTCGGCGGTGCTGATCTCGATCGATGGCAGCGAAGAGGTGGATGGCGAGTTCCAGCGCCTGACCGCCTTCCTGCGCGAGCAGAGCGCGCGCCGCGCCAACCTGCCGGTGTTCCTGTACGGCGAGCGCCGCACCATCGAGAAGGTGCCGAGCAAGCTGCTCAAGTACATTCACGGCTTCATCTTCCTGTTCGAAGACACCAAGAGCTTCATCTCGCGGCAGGTGATGCGCGCGGCCGAAGACTACATGAAGAACCTGCTGCCGCCGTTCTTCAAGGCGCTGATCCATCACGCGGCCGAGTCGAACTATTCCTGGCATACGCCTGGCCATGCCGGCGGCGTGGCGTTCACCAAATCGCCGGTCGGCCGCGCGTTCCATCAGTTCTATGGCGAGAACACGCTGCGAAGCGATCTGTCGATCTCGGTGCCGGAACTGGGTTCGCTGCTTGACCATACTGGTCCGATCAAGGACGCCGAGAACGAGGCCGCACGCAACTTCGGTGCCGACCATACCTTCTTCGTCACCAACGGCACCTCCACCGCCAACAAGATCGTCTGGCACGGCACAGTGGCCCGCGGCGACGTGGTATTCGTCGACCGCAACTGCCACAAGTCGCTGCTGCACGCGCTGATCATGACCGGCGCGGTGCCGGTGTACTTCACCCCCAGCCGCAACGCGCATGGCATCATCGGCCCGATCAGCCTGGACCAGTTCACGCCCGAGTCGCTGCAGCAGCGTATCGCCGCCAACCCGCTGGCCAGCAAGGCCTACAAGGCCGGCTCCAAGCCGCGCATCGCAGTGGTTACCAACTCCACCTACGATGGCCTGTGCTACAACGCCGAGAAGATCGCCGACGAGATCGGCAGCGCGGTGGACTTCCTGCATTTCGACGAAGCCTGGTACGCCTACGCTGCGTTCCATCCGTTCTACGAGAACCACTACGGCATGGCCAAGGGCAAGCCGCGCGAGCAGGATGCGATCATCTTCACCACGCATTCCACGCACAAGCTGCTGGCCGCGTTCTCGCAGGCCTCGATGATCCACGTGCGCAACTCGGCGCAGCGCAACCTGGATGCCGAGCGCTTCAACGAGTCGTTCATGATGCACACCTCGACCAGCCCGCATTACGGAGTGATCGCGGCCTGTGATGTGGCGTCGAAGATGATGGAAGGCGACGCCGGCCGTTCGCTGGTGCAGGAAATGCATGACGAGGCGATCGCCTTCCGCCGCGCGATGCTGCATGTCCGCGATGATCTCGGCCGCGACGACTGGTGGTTCAGCGTGTGGCAGCCGACCCAGGTCGAGCGCAGTCTGGACAAGGGCGATACGCCGGCACCGATGGTGGCCAAGCGCGAGGAGTGGTACCTGCAGCCGGATGCGCACTGGCACGGCTTCGAGAACCTGGTGGATGACTATGTTCTGATCGACCCGATCAAGGTGACCCTGCTGACCCCGGGCCTGGCGATGGACGGCAGCATGGGCAAGCTGGGCATTCCGGCGGCAGTGCTGAGCAAGTTCCTGTGGGGCCGCGGCATCACCGTGGAGAAGACCAACCTGTACTCGGTGCTGTTCCTGTTCTCGATGGGCATCACCAAGGGCAAGTGGAGCACCCTGGTCACCGAACTGATGGCGTTCAAGGAACTGTACGACCGCAATGCGCCGCTCAGCCAGGCACTGCCGACGCTGGCCGCCGACTATCCGAATGCCTACGCCGGTTGGGGCCTGCGTGACCTGTGCGACGCGCTGCATGCGTTCAACCAGGAATTCGCGGTGGCCAAGGTGATGCGCGAGATGTACGTGGATCTGCCAACCCCGGTGATGACCCCGGCCGATGCCTACAACCACCTGGTGAAGGGCGAGATCGAGCGGGTCGACATCGAGCAGGTCAGTGGTCGCATCGCCGCGACCATGCTGGTGCCGTACCCGCCGGGCATTCCGACCATCATGCCGGGCGAGCGCTTTGGCGACAGCGATGAGCCGATCATCCAGTCGCTGCGCATCGCCCGTGAGCAGAATGCCCGCTTCCCGGGCTTCGAGTCGGACGTGCACGGGCTCATCATCGAGAACGACGGCGATGTGACCTCGTACAAGGTGGAGGTACTGAAGGCCTGACCGGCGACGGTCGGCCCTTCGGCGAACGATGGATACCGCGCGCGAGCAACGCATCCTGAAGTTCTCGATCGGGTTCACCATCGCGGTCAGCGTGGTCGGCTTCAGCGGTGGCCTGCTGGTGGGATCGCAGGCCATCCTGTTCGACGGAGTGTACAGCCTGGTCGACGTTGCCCTGACCCTGGTGTCGTTGTCGGTGCTGCGGCTGGTGGCGCGGGAACAGAGCCCGCGCTTCCAGTACGGCTACTGGCACCTGGAGCCGATGGTCGAGGCGCTGGGCGGTGTGATCCTGTCGCTGGCCTGCGTGTATGCGCTGGCCAACGCGGTGATCGGTTTGACCACGGGCGGACACGAGGTGAAATTCGGGCCCGCGCTGTGGTGGGCGGCGCTGCTGAGTGCCAGCAACCTGGCGATGGCGGCGTTCGTCGCCCAGCGGGCGCGGCGCCTGCGCTCGGCGCTGTTGTGGCTGGATGTACGGGGCTGGCTGCTGGGTGGCTTGATGAGCCTGGCGGTAGTGCTGGCCTTCGTACTGGCCCTGGTCCTGCATGGCGGTGAGTGGCACCACTGGGTGCCGTACCTGGATTCGATCGTGCTGGCATTGATCAGCCTGGCGGTACTGCCGGTACCGGCGCGCAGTGCGTGGAAGGCCATGCGCGAAGTACTCCAGGTGGCGCCGGATGATCTGGACCGGCGCGTGCAGCAGGTCATGCAGGCATTCGTGGCCGAGCGTGGCTATGCCGGTTTCACCAGCCACGTGGCGAAGATGGGGCGGATGCGCTTCATCGAGATCCATGTGCTGGCCGATCCGGCTACGCCCTTGGGCTCGGTGGGCGAGGTCGATGCGATGCGTGATGAGATCGCGGTCAGGCTGGATGCTCGGGGCAGCACGTTCTGGCTGACCATCGATTTCACCGCAGATCCGGCGTGGACGTGACCACGCTTCTGTAGAGTCGAGATAGCTCGACTGCTTTTCGTCAGCGGAAGTCGAGCAGGCTCGATTCCACGGGATCGCGTGATCGTTGCGCGTGGCAGACCGGTCTGTTGCACCGGATCCGTTTGACCTCAACCGGGGTTGAGGTCACAGACTGCCGGCAACCCCCACGAGGCGCGCGGCATGAACCTGCTGACCACACCGGACTTCAGCCATGGCCTGCTGGAGCTGTTCAATCCACCGGGCCTCTACGATCCTTCGGCCAACGGCTACTCACACGTGGCGGTGGTGCGCCTGCCGGCACGGGTGATCCACGTGGCCGGGCAGGGCGGTGAAGATGCGCAGGGCCGTCTCTCGCCCAGCTTCGAAGACCAGGTCGGGCAGGCGCTGGACAACCTGCAGACCGCGCTGCGCTCGGCGCAGGCAAGCCTGGTTGATGTGGCGCGGTTGCGCATCCTGGTGGTCGGCCACGATGAGGACCGGCTGGGCATCATTGCCCACCAGGTGCGGCGACGCTGGCCGAACCGTGCGGCGCCCACCTGCACGCTGATCCCGGTGCCGCGACTGGCGCTGGACGGCATGCTGTTCGAGATCGAGGCGGAGGCCTACGCCGCCTAGCGCAGGTAGTACTCCACCGGCACCACCAGTTCCTGTGGTGCCTTCAGTTCATCGGGAATGGGCGGTAGCGGCTGCGCGCGACGGAAGGTCTGCAGCGCAGCGTCATCGAGCATCGGCTGGCCACTGGACTGTTCCAGCCGCAGAGCCAGCAGGCGGCCTTCGCGGTCGATGCTGGCCCTGACCCAGGCAGTGCCCTGCTGCCGGCGCGAGCGTGCGGCGGCAGGGTAATAGCGGTAACGCTCCAGCCGCGCCATCAGGCGGGCTTCCCACTGGTCGCTGGCGGCGCCGGCCTGGAAGTCCGCCGGTGGCGCGTCTGGAGCGGGCGGAGCGGCCGTGATCGATGCCGGTGCGGGACTGGCATCGGTCGCGGCCGCCGGCGGGGCGACCGGCAGCGGCGTTCGACCCGTCCCGCCCGTTTCGCTGGCGGCCAACTCGCCCTCGCGCGCGGCGGTGGGTTTCGGTGGCGAGGGCGACTTTGCCGGTTGCGATGCGCGCGCCTGCTGCGCCTGGCTGGGGGTGTCGGCCTGGCGCTCCTCTACGGGCTGCGGCGGCGTGGCCGGCGCCAGCAGGCGCAGGCTGATGCGCACGTCCTGCTCCGGCGGCGGCAGCATCGGCGGCGCTGCCACCCAGTGCACCAACAGCAGCAAGGGCAGCAGGTGCAGGACGGCGGTGATCGCGATCGCCTGCCAGTGTTGGCCGCGCTCACTCATCGTCCAGCACCCACAGCAGATCGGCATCCGCCGCATCCACGGTTTCACCCGGCGAAGCCAATGCGATCACCAGCGCAGGCGTAGCCGGTGACAGGTAGCCCGGTACCCCGGTACCGCGCAGTACATGCCAGCGCCCCGCTACCAGGAGCGCCGGCGCGGGCGCATCGAGCAGCACCTGTGCCATGCGTGTGTCGCGGGCCTGTTGCACGGCCAGCATCCCTTCCAGCATCGGTGCTGCGTCTGCGTGCTGGGCCAGCACCACCGCCGACAGGCGCTGGCGGGCAGCGGCCACCGGGAACCGTACGCCCTTGGTGGACGCGAGCAGCGCGTTGACCTCGGCACGCGACAGGTTGCCGCCGAACAGCGGCGTGCCTGCATCGGCAGCATCCTGTACCAGCCCGCCATACGCGGCCCACGGCCAACGCGTATCCCATTCCAGCAGTTCCTGCAGGCGTGCACCTTCGGCCTGGTTGCCCTTGGCCAGCCAGCGCTGCACCCGCTGCAGGCGTGGCTGGCGCTCGCTGGCGATCATTTCCAGCACCAGCGAACCCTGCGGGCGCCGCCGCTGCAGCGCCTGCAGCAGCCAGCGCTGGGCGGCGTGGTCTCCGGCGAGGTCATGGCGCTCACCCAGCATCAGCCTCCGGGCGTCCGTCGCACGCGCCACGAACGCGGCTTCGTCCAGGTGCCGGCCGTTGGCCAGGTCGATCACTGAGCCAGGCATCGACTGCGCGCTGGCCACGGTCGCCAGCGCGAGCAGGCATACGGGCAGCCAGCGACGGCTAGAACGCCACATTGACGCCCATCGAGACGGTACGGCCACGGCCGTTGCCGCGGTCCAGGATCGGGCTGAAGATGCTGTCGATCGAGGCATTGTTGTCATAGGCCTTGTTCTGCAGGTTTTCGATGTTCAGCCACAGCGTGGTGTTGGCCTGGGGCTTGAAGCTGGCGTAGAAGTCGAGCAGCACGCCGGTGCCGCCGGTCTTGCGGGTCTGGAAGAAGTCGTAGCCTTCCTCGGTCGGCCCGGAGTACTCGGCGCGCAGGCCGGCCTGCACGCGCTGCTGCCACCAGCGGCCGCCCACGTCCAGCGTCCAGTAGCGGTCGGGCAGGGCGGTGATGTCTTCCAGGTTGACGAACTCGATGGCCGGCGCACTGGTGTGCGAGCGGGTCCAGCTCAGCGTGGCGTGGTAGTGCTCGCTGGCGTAATGCGCTTCCAGTTCGATACCGCGCATGCGCACCACGCCGGGGTGGTTCATCCAGCGCGTGGTGGTGCTGAAGTCGTCCACGTCCAGCGCATCGGTCCAGGCAGTGAGTTG
This sequence comes from Stenotrophomonas sp. YJH_SMC_64, assembly GCF_059371375.1. Classification (NCBI taxonomy): domain Bacteria; kingdom Pseudomonadati; phylum Pseudomonadota; class Gammaproteobacteria; order Lysobacterales; family Lysobacteraceae; genus Stenotrophomonas; species Stenotrophomonas sp. YJH_SMC_64. The sequence goes on from NZ_JCAFUN010000004.1 coordinate 137,075, forward strand.
CGGATCGCTGTCGATCGGCACCACGAACGGTTCCACTTCCGGCGGATGCACGATCAGCAGATACTGCGGCTTGATGTAGTCGCGGATGCGGTTGTCGAAGCGGGTGATCCGCAGCTGTGCCAGGTCACCGTCGACCAGCAGCGAGTCGGTGCTGAGGTTGGCACCGAACTGCAGGTTGCGCGAGCGCTCGCGGCGCAGGAACGGGTTGGCGCCCACGCCATCGGCATCGCTCATGCCTTCCAGCGGGATCTTCTCGAAGAACATCTCCTGCACCCGCGGCGGGCGGGAAGTACGCGAGGCTTCTGCGAACAGCTGCAGCCAGTCGGTGGGCTGCCACGATACCGCCAGGCTGGGGCTGAGTGCGCGCTGGGTATGGCGCACGTCGATGCCGCCACCGTTGATCTCCGCGCACTGGCCGGGCACATCCGAGCACACCGGGATGTGGCCACGGATGCCGAAGCGGTCCTGGCGCAGGCCGGCGGTCAGCGCGTAGATGTCGTGCTGCAGCTCCAGCGTGCTGAACACGCTGTCCAGCTGGCTGCGACCTTGCGGGTTGGCACCGCGCAGGACGGGGGTGTCGGCCACATAGATGTCCGACTGGTGCTTGATGCCGGTGTTCCATCGTGCCTGCAGTGCCCCGATGTCGAAGCGGCTGGTGTTGTCCACGGTCCAGCTGCTCAGGCTGCTGTGGGTGCGGCGACCGATGTAGCTGGAATCCTCCACTGGCGGATAGAACAGCCGGGTCTTGTTGCCGGCGAAGGTTGCACGCAGGTCGATCCACGGCGAATAGGGCGTGTAGTGGTAGCTGGCGCGCTGGTTGCGCGCTGAAATCTGCCACGGATAGTTGTGGTAGAAGTCGTTTTCGTAACGCATGTGGCTCAGGTTCAGCCGGTGCTGGTCGCTGGGCTGCAGGCGTGCTTTCAACAGCCAGCTGCTGGGCTGCTGGCTACCCGGGTCGGCGTTGTTCTTCTGCCCACGCGCGGTTGCGTATTCGCTGCTGCGGCTGCTGCTGGCAGCCGCCAGCAGGCCGAACTGGCGGTCGCCACCCTCTTCACTGTGGCGCCAGGCACCGGCGAAGGTACGGCCGCTGCCGTAGCCGTTGTTGCCGTGGCGATAGCCTGCACGCAGGCCCCAGTCACGGCCCTCACCAAGCAGATCGTCGATATCCAGCGTGCGGAAGTTGGCACTGCCGGCCAGCGTACCCGCACCATCACCACCGGCGACCGCACCGCGTTGCACGTCCAAGCCGGCCAGCAGGAAAGGATCGACATAGGCGAACGGACCACCCGAGCCATGCCCGGCATTGTTGCGGAAGGTCTGGGTGACACCGTCGATCATGGTGTTGACCCGGCCAGCACCGGTCATGCCGCGGATGTTGACCTGCAGGCCCGGCTGGCTGCGCGAATGGAAGCTGTGGGTGCCAGGCATCGAGCGCAGCAGGCTGTTGCCTTCCTGGCGTTCAGCCATCGCCACGCGCTCGCTGCCGATCGAAGGCGCAAAGCCATCGCGGGTGGCTGGTACATACTGGCTGGCACCTGCACCGGGGGAATGGCCGTGCGCGGTATTGCCCTGCACCCGCAAGGGCCCGGTGCGGCGGCTGCCATCGCCGCGCTCGGCCGGCGCCGGCTCCAGAGTGGCGCGGCGCGCATCGATGAAGCGCGGGCGCAGGCCGCTGCCCGCCAGCAGGCGCGTCAGGGCCTGCGCATCGTCGAAGTCACCGCGAAGGGCGGGCGCGGCATGGCCAGCGGGAAGCGCCGCGCCGATCACCAGATCGACACCGGTCAGCCGGCTGTAGGCGTCCAGCGCGGCCGCCAGTGGCTGGGCGGGCAGATCGTAGCTTCGAGTGGCGGCCTGCGCGTGGGCGCTGTTTGGCAGCAGTGGAACGGTGCTGGCGCAGGCCAGCGACAGGGCGAGGACAAGGGGGCGGGGGCACAGCATCGGGGGCTCCAGGGGCTGACGCAGAGCGTCGTCATCCTGGGTAGACGCAGCCGCAGGCCGGATGTCAGGGCCCATCACGCTGTTCCCTGCGTGGCGGCAGCCACACCTGTATGCCGTCGCCGAGGCGCAGCACGCGCACCTGCAACTGAGTGGCCAACTGGTCGCGGTTGCTGGCTGCACCGTCGGCACTGCCAAGCAGGGTGACCGGCTGCTGGCGCAGCTGCTCGCCGACGACCCACGTGTGCCCGCCGTGCCAGCGGTCCAGGCCCTGCGTGACGTCGGCCAGCGGGGCCGAGACCCAGTGCAGGCGCCGTTCGCGCCAGGCCAGTGTTCCGGGGGCGTTGGTTGTTGCATGGGCTGTTGACTGCCCATCGAAGCGCAGCTGCTCGCCGTCGTTGGCCAGCATGCTGGCGTTGCCGCTGTCCACGCGCACGCGATGCTCGGTAACGGTGACCACGCTGCTGTTGCCCTGCACGGCAAGATCGAATGCGGTCCCCAGTGCAGTGACGGTGCCCTGCGGGGTGTGCACCTGGAAGGGCCGGTCGGCATCGGCGGCGACCTGGAACCAGGCCTGGCCACGCTGCAACTGGAGCTGGCGGCGCTGCCCATCGATGCGCACCTTCACTTCGCTGCCGGGTGACAGCAGGACATGCGAACCATCCGGAAGGGTCTCCTCGCGGATCTCGCCAGCGGCCGTACGCAGTACCTGCGCCACCGGCGGCGAGGCATGGCGGCTGTAGAAACCCAGCGCACACAGCAACAGAACCGCAATGCCGGCTTCGCGCAGGCGACGGCGTTGCCTGCGCTGCTGTTGCCGCTGCAGGCTGGGGAGCGTCGCGCCTGCCTGCCACAGGTGCTGCAGATGCTGGTACTGCGCAACATGGCGCGAATCGGCCTGGCACCACTGGTCGAACGCGTTCTCGTCGCGGGTGCCATCGTGTCCATCCAGCCACCAGCGTGCGGCTTCGCGCGCGATCGCGTCCTGGCTCATGCGCCGGGCACCTGCTGCAGAGCGACGAGGGCGCGCAGCAGATGGCCGTGCGCGGTCTGCCGGCTGATGCCGAGCTGGCGCCCGATCTCAGCCAGCGCCAATTGTTCAACCCGCGCCAGCAGGAACACCTGGCGCGAGCGCGGTGGCAGCGCGGCGACGATCGCGTCGAGGTGGCGCAGCTGTTCGGCGTCGAGCAGTCGCTGCTCGGGCAGTGGTGCAGGATCGGCGATGGCCTGCAACTGCGTGTCATCCAGTACCTCTTCGCGACGGCGCTGGCGCTGCCGGTAGTGATCCGCGATCAGGTTGTGGGCGACGCGGTACAGATAGGCGCGGCCGTTGCTCAGCAGGCCGCTGGCGGCGACTTTGACGACACGCAGCCAGGTTTCCTGGACGACGTCATCGGCGTCGCTGCGTTGCGGGAGTTTGCGGCGGACATGGGCGTGCAGCGGCCGGTAATGGGCCGCGCACAGCTGCGCGACATCCGTCGGTTCGACAGGCGTGGACACGGGGCGGGCGACAACTGGGAAAGGGAACAGCCCGCGGCGGCAAGGGCAGCGGCTGCACCTTACAGCAAAAGAGAATCATTTGCATCCATGGCGCGAGGCACGGCACGCATGGGTCACCGCGGCGTCAGCGCGGACGATAGTCGCAGTGGATCTGCAGGGCTTCGGTGGCGTTGTGATGCAGCTCGAAGCCGCACTGCTGCAGGCTGCGCTTCACCTGCACGACGGCTTCGGAATGACGGGCAACGCGACGATCCTGCCAGCGCAGTGGGGTGAACACGCCCAGGGGCAGCAGCCGCAGCCGCTTGCCGTGCAGTACCAGTGAGACATCGACATGACGGCCATCGATGTCGTGCCCGTTGGCACCGAAGATGGCATCGATCTCATCGCGGCGTTGCGGGTAGCAGGTGCGGAATGCTGCGATGCCGAGCCGTCGTACCGCGCGGCGGAAGCCACCGAGACGGCTGTGGCCGGGTTCGAAGCCACGGGTGAGCAGCAGGCGCAACCCGGCAGGCAGCATCGCCTGCGCGTCGAGCAGGCGTTGCAGTACCTCTTCTTCCAGTTGGATGCGGGTGGAGGGCCAGCGCGGGGCGATGAGCAGTCCGTGGTGGTTGCCGCGATGCAGGGTCAACATGCGTGAAGCTTCGCACGCGGGCGAACAGCCGCGGTAGTGCCGGCCGCTGGCCGGAAGATCCGGATGCCGGCCAGCGGCCGGCACTACCATCGGGTCAGATGTCGCGGTACTGGATCTGCGAAGCCAGTACCCGCAGGCCATCGGCATTGCTGGACAGGATGCGCTCTTCGCCGACACCTTTCTGCCGTTTCAGCTGGAAGCCCTGATCGGCAGGCAGCTGTGCGGCAATGGCGTCCATGCGTTGCAGGGCATCGGGGCCGCTGCAGTCGAAGTGGCCCCAGTGGGCGCCATCGCGGTGGATCTGCAATCGGTAGTTCATTGCGGTGTCTCCGGCAGGTCCTGCAGCCAATGGTCGAACATCGCGGTGGCGGCCGCTGCCAGCGGTGCGCCATAGCGACGCGCCTGTGCGCGCAGGTCGTTGGGATCGATGCCGGCCTGGGCCAGCTCCAGCGTGTGGCCGATCAGCCAGCGCTCGAACTGGCGGGCGTCCAGTTCCGGATGGCATTGCAGGGCCAGTGCGTGGCTGCCGATGGCGAAGGCCTGGTGACGGCAGGCCGGCGTGCTGGCCAGGCGGCGTGCACCGGCCGGAAGTTCGAACGCCTCACCATGCCAATGCAGTACCGGAATGCCCTGCAGGGACTGCAGCGGAGAACGCTGGCCTTCATCGGTCAGCAGCAGTGGCGCAAAGCCGATTTCCTTGCCACCACTGGGAGCGACGCTGGCACCGAGTGCCCGCGCCATCAGCTGTGCACCCAGGCAGATGCCCAGGGTCGGCCGCTGCCGCTGCAGCCGGCGCTGCAGCAGGGCAATGCTGTCGTTGACGGAGGGGTAGGTCCCTGTGTCATTGGCACTGATGGGACCGCCCAGCACGACCAGCAGGTCGGCGGTTTCGGCGTCATCGAGCGCATCGACGCCGGCCTGCAGCAGCTGCAGCTGCCAGCCTTGCGCCAACAGCAGTGGCTGCAGGGTGCCGAGGTCTTCAAAGCCAACGTGCTGCAGGACAACCGCGTGCTTCATGCCGGGGCTCCGCTGTTCGGCCAGTAGAAGCTGTCCGGGGTGGCGCGGGCGCCGAAAATGGCCTGGCCGACGCGGACCACGGTGGCACCTTCCTCGATGGCCACTTCGAAATCACCGGACATGCCCATCGACAGCTGCGACAGGTCCAGGTCGGGCGGGGCGGTGCGTTGCAGCTGGTCGCGCAGTTCGCGCAGGCGCACGAAGCAGGCGCGCACGCGCTCGACGTCGGGGGTGAAGATGGCCAGGGTCATCAGGCCGCGCACGCGCAGGCGATCGAAGGCTGGCAGCTGTTGCACGAAGGCCTCGACCGCGTCGGGTTCCAGTCCGTACTTGCTGGGTTCGGCCGAGGTGTTGACCTGCACGAACACGTCCAGGGTGCGCTCTTCCAGTTGCAGGCGCTGCTGCAGGGCCTCGGCTACGCGCAGGCTGTCCAGCGCCTGGAACTCGCTGGCAAAGCGTGCCACGTAGCGCGCCTTGTTGGTCTGCAGATGGCCGATCACCGACCAGTGCACGCCCAGGTCGGCCATCGCTTCGGCCTTGCGTTGTGCCTCCTGCACCTTGTTCTCGCCAAGTTCGTGGCAGCCTGCGGCCACCGCCATGCGGATGCGGGCTTCATCGACGGTCTTGCTGACCGGCAGCAGGCGCACGCTGGCCGGGTCCCGGCCGACGCGGGCGCAGGCATCGGCGATGCGTTGGCGCACCGTGACCAGGTTGGCGGCGATCTGTTCAACGGACTGGGCGACGGGCCAGTCGGCGGCGGCAAGGGGCATGCGGGCACCTCCAATGCAGGGCGGCCAGGGTGGGATACACTGGCACAGGACAAGAGATATTTTGGCATAGGACAAAATGAAAATCACCGGGCACAGTGCCGAGTCGATCTTCGACAGCATCCGTGAGGGCATCGGCGAGGGCCGCTTGCCGGCCGGCAGCGTGCTGCCGCCGGTGCGTGAACTGGCCGAGCAGCTGGGCGTGAACCGCAACACCGTGGCCGCTGCCTACAAGCGCCTGGATGCGGCGGGCCTGGCCAGCACGGCGGGCCGCCGCGGCACGGTGGTGCGTGGCCTGCCGCCGCCGCTGGCGCGCGAGGGCAGTACGCCCGGGCTGGCGCTGCAGGACCTGGCCGGTGGCAATCCGGATCCGCGCCTGCTGCCGAACCTGCGCCTGGCCCCGGCCGCACCGCGGCTGTATGGCGTGGGCACGGTCGACCCGAGGTTGCAGGCGCTGGCGCGCGCCTCGCTGGATGCGGACTGCCCGGCGGGTTATGCGCTGGAGCTGACCCATGGCGCGGTCGATGGCATTGAACGCCTGCTGGCGGCCTGGCTGCTGCCGGGGGATCGCATCGCGGTGGAGGATCCGTGCTTCCTCGGCAGCCTCAATGTGCTCAATGCCGTGGGCCACGCGCCGTTGCCGGTGGCGGTGGACGCGCATGGCATGCAGGTCGAATCACTTCGGCAGGCGCTGGAGGCCGGTGCACGTGCGGTGCTGCTGACCCCGCGTGCGCACAACCCGACCGGGGCCAGCCTGGATGCGAAGCGGGCACGGGCGTTGCGCCAGCTGCTGGCGGCCTACCCGCAGGTGGCGGTGTTGATCGACGATCACTATGCGCTGCTCTCGCAGCAGGCCTATCACTCGGTGCTGCCGCTGGATGGCCGGCGCTGGGCGCTGTTGCGTTCGTTGTCCAAACCGCTCGGCCCGGATCTGCGCCTGGCCTGGTTGGCCTGCGATGAAGAAACCGCGATGCGGTTGCGGCTGCGATTGGCGTCCGGCACCGGCTGGGTCAGTCATCTGCTGCAGGATGCGGCGACGTCGGTGCTGGCGTCGGCAACGCAGCGGGCGAAGATCGCCTCGGCAGGTGAGCGTTACCAGCAGCGCCTGCAGTCGCTGCAGGAGTTGCTGCGCGCGCGTGGCATGCCGACGCCGCTGCCAATGGAGGGATTGAACCTGTGGCTGCCGTTGTCGGCTGACAGCCATCCTCAGGTGCTGGCACTGGCTTCGCGCGGATGGCATGTGCGGGCGGGCGAAGTGTTCGCGGTGGCGGCGCCGGGACATGGTCTGCGCATCACCTGTGCGGCGCTGGGGACGACGCAGCTGCGGCAGCTGGCCGATGACCTGGCGGCCGTGTGCGGGGTGTAGCGTCGAGCATGGCTCGACGCTACAGAAGCCGATCAGGGCGCGGCGTTGGCGCCAGGGCGCACGTAGTAGGACTGGCCGCTGTCATCGACGAACATCAGCTCCGGCTTGCCCTGCCAGGAGGTGAGCATGGCGCCGGTGTTGTTCTGGTGCTTGACCATCAGGCTGGCGCCGCGATCCGGGTTGGCGACGACCTTGAATACTTCGGTAGTGCCGGTGGCATCGTCGAGGGTGAGCAGGGCTTCGCCGCCGCGGTCGCTGGTGCCATAACCACCACGCTCGGAACCGTCGGGGCCAAGCAGGATCAGGCCAGACAGGGCGGTGGCGCGCGGCCCCTGGGTGCGGCCCTGGCTGAGCGGGTCGGGGACCGGTGCGCCGAGGATCACCCGCGGCTGGCCGCTTGCATCGTGGATGACCAGGCCGCGTGCTTCGATGATGCGCTGTGGCGATTGGCTGCGATGCAGGTTCCAGGCGGTCCAGCCGGAAACAAGCAGGGCGAGGGTGGAGACCACCAGTGTGGTCAGCAGCAGCGCACGGGGCATCGGGTGGTCCTTCCTTGGATGTGCCGACGATAGCGGATGCAAAAGGGGATGGATAGAGTCGACTGTCAGTCGACCGCTGTTCGATCAGATCACGGAGATTCCCGCGCTGGCGCGCGCAAGTCGACTGACAGTCGACTCTACCTCTACCTGCTCGACATCACCCAGTGGCCGTTACGCGGTGATTCCCGGCGTCAGTGGAAATCGCGGCTGTGGCTGCGCAGTCCCTGCAGCAGTTCATCCAGGCAGTGCATGCGTTGCACGATGACGTGCTGGACGCCATCGACGCGTTCCAGGCGGCCATCGACCTGCATCAGCTGGGTATCGACCAGCACCCCGTGCTGGCGATCGGCCAGGTGCCGCCAGACCACGGCGTTGACCATGCCGGTCTCATCCTCGAGCGTGAGGAAGGTGACACCGCTGGCGGTCTGTGGGCGCTGGCGCATGCGTACCAGGCCGGCGATGCGCACGCGACGGCCATGGCCATGGCCCGCCAGTTGCGCGGCATCCAGGCAGCCACGGCTGCGCAGCTGCGCACGCAGGAATGAGATCGGATGGCGGCCGAGGGTGGTGCCGGTGCTGCGGTAATCGGCCTGCATGTCCTCCCAGGCGCTGGGCAGGGGCAACGGCACGCGGGCTTCGGCGGTGGCGCGGGCCTGGTCGAAGAGCGGCAGCCGGTTTTCCACGCCGGAGATATCCCAGCGTGCACGATGGCGATGGCCACTGAGCCCACGCAACGCACCGGCATCGGCCAGCAGGCCCTGCTGGCGGCGGTCCAGGGCGGTGCGCTGGCACAGGTCGCCGACATCGTCGAACGGGCGCCGCGCACGTTCGCGCATGATGGCCTGCACGGCGGGCTCGTTGCAGCCATCGACCAGGCGCAGGCCGAGCCGGATCGCGGCCGCGCCCCTGCTGAAATCCAGGGTGCAGTCCCAGTCGCTGTGGCGCACGTCCACCGGCAGCACGCGGATGCCATGCCGGCGCGCGTCCTGCAGCAGCTGGTCGGGGCTGTAGAAGCCCAGCGGCTGGCTGTTGATCAGGCTGGCGGTGAACGCGGCCGGGTGATGGCACTTCAGCCAGCAGCTGTTATAGGTCAGCAGGGCGAAGCTGGCGGCGTGGCTTTCCGGGAAACCGTAATCACCGAAGCCCTTGATCTGCTCGAACAGATGCTCGCCGTACTCGCGGCTGAAGCCGTTATTGAGCATGCCGGCCAGCAGCTTCTCGCGATGCGGTTCCAGGCCGCCACGGCGCTTCCATGCCGCCATCGAGCGGCGCAGGGCATCGGCCTGGCCCGGCGTGTAGCCGGCCGCTTCCACCGCCAGCTGCATCACCTGTTCCTGGAACAGCGGCACGCCCAGCGTGCGTGCGAATACGCGTTCCAGCTGCGGTGGGTAGAGCGGGTTGTCCGGGTCGTTCAACGCGTCCGGTCCCTGTTCGCGCAGGATCCGGCGCCGCTCCAGATAGGGGTGCACCATGTCGCCCTGGATCGGGCCAGGGCGCACGATCGCCACCTCGATCACCAGGTCATAGAACGTGCGTGGCTGCATGCGCGGCAGCATCGCCATCTGTGCGCGCGATTCGATCTGGAACACGCCGATGGTATCGGCGGCGCAGATCATGTCGAAGGTCTTTGCATCCTTGGGCGGGATCGCATCCATGCGTCCTTCATGCAGGCCGTGCTGCTTCAACATCGCCAGGCATTTGCGGATGGCGGTGAGCATGCCCAGCGCCAGGCAGTCGACCTTCATCAGGCCGGTGGCATCCAGATCGTCCTTGTCCCACTGGATGACGGTGCGGTCGGCCATCGCCGCGTTTTCCACCGGCACCAGGGTCGACAGCGGATGCTCGGAGATGACGAAACCACCCGGATGCTGAGACAGGTGGCGCGGGAAGTCGATCAGTTCATTGGTCAGTGACAGCAGCCGCCGCATCAGCGGCGTGTCCGGGTCGAAGCCGCGCTCGCGGAGGGTTTCCGGCAATGGGATGTTGCCGCCCCAATGATCCATTGCCGCGCCCAGTTCGTTGACCTGGTCCATCGGCAGGCCGAGCGCACGGGCGACGTCGCGGATCGCGCTGCGGCCACGGTAGCTGATTGCTACTGCGGTCAGTGCGGCGCGCTCGCGGCCATAGCGCTTGAACACGTACTGCAGCACTTCCTCGCGGCGCTCGTGCTCGAAGTCGATGTCGATGTCCGGCGGCTCATTGCGCTCGGCGGAGATGAAGCGTTCAAACAACAGATTGCTGCGCGCAGGATCGATCTCGGTCACGCCCAGCACAAAGCACACCGTCGAATTGGCCGCCGAGCCACGCCCTTGGCAGAGGATGTCCTGGCTGCGGGCGAAGCGCACGATGTCATGCACGGTAAGGAAGTAGGAGGCGTAGTTTTTCTCCCGGATCAACGCCAGCTCATGTTCGATCTGCTTGCGCTGTGCGTCCTTGATGCCGTCTGGCCAACGCCAGGGAATCTTTTCTTCGACCAGCTCGCGCAGCCAGCTGTCCGGGTCATGCCCCTCCGGCACCAGCTCGCGTGGATAGGTGTACTGCAGCTGTTCCAGGGTGAAGTGGCAGTGTTCGGCGATGCGCAGGGTCTCGGCCAGCAGTTCGGCGGGATACAGCTGGGCCAGCGCGGTGCGCGGGCGCAGGTGGCGCTCGCCGTTGGGAAACAGGCGCCAGCCGGCTTCGGCCACGCTGCAACGATGGCGGATCGCGGTCAGCGTGTCCTGCAGGGCGCGGCGGCGTCGCACGTGCATGTGCACATCGCCACTGGCGACCAGCGTCAGGCGGTGGCGTTCGCCGAAGGCCTGCAGCTGCTGCAGGCGGCGTGCGTCGTCGTGCTCGTGGTGCAGTTCCACCGCCAGCCACAGCCGATCATTGAAGCCGGCGCGCAGCAGTTCCAGGTCGGTGGCGGCCGGTTGCCGGTCCAGCCACAGGCACAGCAGGCCGTCGGGCAGGCCGAGCAGGTCCTCGCGCAGGCAACGGTACTCGCCCTTGGCCGCGCGCCGCCGGCAGGTAGTGATCAACTGGCACAGCCCGGCATAGGCGGCCTGGTCGGTGCACAGCAGGGCCAGCTTGGGTCCGTCCTCGACCTGGAATTCGGCGCCGACGATCAGCGCCACGCCATGCGCCTTCGCCGCCTGCCAGGCACGCACGATGCCGGCCAGCGAGCATTCGTCGGTGATCGCCAACGCGCGGTAGCCCTGGCCGGCGGCGCGCGCGAACAGCTCTTCGGCGATCGAAGCACCACGCTGGAAACTGAAGGCCGACAGGCAGTGCAGTTCGGCGTAGCCGGGCAGTTCGCTGTGCATGGCGGCTCAGCCGAACCAGCCGTGCAGCATCCACGGCGCATGCGGATCGTTGCGCTCACGGAAAGCCCAGCCGCGCTGGCCGTGTGCGGTTTCCACCACGTAGTAGTCGCGGCGCGCGTCGGCCTGGTCCCACCAGCCCGATTCGATCCGCTCCGGCCCGGTGACGATGCGCAGCCGCGGATCACGCAGCGGTTGCGGAGTGTCCAGCAACCAGCCAGGGCGCAGCGGCCAGTACGACGGAGGCTTGGCCGCAGGCTGGCTGCCACTGGCGCGTTCGGGGCGATGGTCGGCCTGCACCGCCAGCGGCTGCACGGCGTCATCGCCCAACCGCGCGCGCAGGCGCTCGCGCAGCTGGTTCCAGGGCATCGCCTGTGCCGGGCGGGTATCGAACAGGTCGCGCGCGGCGGGCACGAACGGTGGCAGCTGTTCGGCCTGCAGGCGCAGTGCGCGGCTGCCGGCCGGCAGGGCGAACGCTTCCATGCGGTTGCGCGCGATCTCGAACAGCAACGCGGGATCGCGTTCCGGTGCCAGCAGGCCGATGGTCAGCACGCTGGCCGGCAGCAGGTCGTGCTCGAAATGCAGGTCGAAGCGCTGCACGCCGCCATCGCGCGAACACAGGAACGCGGCCAGGTCCAGCAGCAGGCGACGCAGCGGGAACAACAGGGCCTGGCTGGATTCGATCTCGTACTCGAATTCGATGCGTGCATCGAAACGGTCCGGTGGCTGGTAGTAGCGCAGTGGCGCGGTGGGTAGCCCACGCAGTGCATCCAGCTGCTGCAGGACCTCGGGGGCAAAGCGCCGGGCCAGGCTGTCGCGCGGCAGCTCGAGCACTGCGCCCAGCGTGCGCAGGCCGGAGCGGCCGAGCACCGTCACCGCTTCGTTGGGCAGTCCGCAGCGCGGCAGGGGCAACTGCGCCAGCGCCGCCGGCAGTTGCTGTGCATCGATGCCGAGGCCATCGTGGACGTTGGCCAGCACGCGCGCGGCATGTGGGGTAGGTGCGGCCACCAGACGGTGACGGAAGCCGAGTTCGTGCAGTTCGTTGCGCAGCCGCTGCTGGATCGTCAGCCAGTCACCGAACAGGGCGCGGCTGGCGCCGATCTCCAGCACCAGTGCATGCGGGAAATCGAGGCTGACCTGGGAGCTGTAGGCGTAGGCCCAGCTGGCCAGCAGCTGCCGGGTGTGCTGTTCGGCGTTGGGATCGTAATCGTGCAGGTGCATGTCCTGCACCAGCACCTGCGCAGCCGACAGCAGCATGCCCGGGCGCAGCCCCGCTGCGCGTGCCGACGGGCTGACCGCACGCAGTACGCGACGCTGTGCCGGCCCCTGCAGCAGCACCAGTGGGCGCTGCGGATCCGGCTGCAGGCGCAGCACGCTGTCCAGCGCCAGCTGCGGCAACAACAGGCAGGCCCAGTGCATGGCGCGGCCTCAGTGGGCGATGGCCAGCGGCAACGGCTGCGCCGGCGGCAGGCCGCCTCGGCACTTCAGCACCCGCACCTGGCCGTGGTCGAGCTGCAGGCGCAGGCTGGCCGGAGAGGGATTGCGCGCCGCCTGCGCCTCGCGGAACACGAAGCCCAGGCACTGGCCGCTGTCGGCGGCGACCTGCAGCCGGCGCAGGGCGCGATCGTCGGCCTGGTGTGGCCAGCACAGCACCGCCGCGCAGGCGGCAGAGCGCAGGCACTGCTCGGTGGCCCAGAGCGCCTGTTTCGGCGCGGCGTGGATGATCTGCAGCTGGGCCAGGTCCAGCCCGGCTGCCGCCCAGGCCGGGGCATGCGGGCGATAGGGCGGGGCGACCAGCACGATCGGGCGGTCACGCAGGCTCAGCTTGGCCAGCGCCGGCCAGACCAGCGCCAGCTCACCCACCCCGGGCGCCGCCTGCAGTACCTCGCACAGCCCGCTGGTGGGCCAGCCACCGCCGGGCAGGCGTGCGTCCAATGCCGGGTGCCCGCTGGCCAGGTGGTCGCTGGCCGGCCCCTGGCGGGCCGGGCCGCGCCACAGCTGGCGCCCGTCCAGCAGCCGGTCGAGGGCGACGACGGCACCCATCAGCCGGCCCTCCAAGGGAGGCGCCGGGCGGGCTGGAAACGGCAGGAACGGGCGGAAACGGCGGGCATGGCGCGAGTATCGACGGGCCGGTATCAGGGGCTGAGACCAGACATGCTACTCGTCTTGTGAGTAGAATTACTAATGAAATCGGAGGGTCCGGTTTCAGGTTGCTGAAGGGGTAAAGGAGTGCCGACCAAGGTCGGCACCCACAGGCCCTGGTTACGGGCGCACCGGCAGCGCCACCGGGCGCAGCGGCGCGGCATCGCCGCCGCGGATCTTCAGCGGGCCGCCGATGAAGGCGAACTCGTAGACCTTGTCGCGGGCCAGTTCGTCCAGCGCCACCAGCTCGATGATCGGCGCGCCCTGCTGGGCCAGCAGGTAGGTGTGCAGCGGCACGTAGTCGTCGGACACCTCCGAGGGGAAGGTCTCGAAGCTGAGGTTGTCGGCACCGACGATCATCGCGCCGCTGTCCTCGACCAGGAAGCGCGCCGCGTCCAGGCCCATGCCCGGCGGGTTGGCCATGTAGGCCCTGGGCTGCTCGAACAGGCGCATGCGGCCGGTGCGGATCAGCACCACGTCGCCCTGCTGCAGTTCCACCTTCTGGCGTGCCAGCGCATCCTTCAGGTCCTGGCGGGTGACGCGATAGCTGTCCGGCAGCATGTCCACGCCCTTGGCGCCGGCCACGTCGATCAGCACGCCACGCGCGATCAGCGGCGGGAATTTCTCGATGCCGGTGACATTCCAGCCACGGTCGCCGAGGTGCTTGTCGGCCTCGAAGCCGTTCCAGATCTTCCCGTGGATGCCGAAGTGGTTCAGCGCATCGATGTGGGTGCCGGTGTGGCTGTACATCGAGAATGCGGTGCCGGTGTAGCTGCGGGTGAGGTTCATGGTCTCGCCCACGCCCATCGGGTCGTCCATCACCGTGCCGCGCGGGGTGTGGGTCATCCAGAACTGGTAGTGCGGGTCGCCGGCATCCTGCCAGCTGGGCATGCCGACGTAGTATTCGGTGGCCAGGTCATAGGCTTTGCCGCCGCTGACCCGTGACAGGATCGCCGCACGCGAGGCTTCGGTGATCAGGTTGAGGCGACCGATCTCGTCCTTCGGCCCCCAGGGGCTGGTGCCGACCTGCTGGCCGGAGGGAACGCGTTCGTGTGCGGACACGGTGGTGGACGCGGCGGTGCCGGCCAGCAGCAGGGCCAGCGCGGTGGCCAGGGTATGTGGGGTCATGGGGAATCTCCTTGCAGGGTGGGGGAGGGTGCGGCTCAGGCCGCGACCAGGGGCGCCAGGGCCTGGCGCAGGTGTGGCAGCGGCAGGGTCTGCAGGCGCAGGCCGTTGCCGCCGATCACGGTGGGTATGGAACGGATGCCGAGGGCAGCGGCTTCGGCACGATCGGCCTGCACGCGCTGGCGTACTGCGTCGCTGCGCATGTGGTCAGCGAAGGCGCCACGTGGATGGCCCAGCGATTCGGCGATATCCAGCAGTACTTCGGCGTCGCCGATGTTGCGGTGCTGGTGCAGGTGCGCCCATTGCACGGCATCAAACATCGCGCCATGGGCGTCGTTGCCACCGAGCATGCCGGCGGCCTGGCAGGCCAGTGCGCCGAGCCAGCCGGACGGATACTCGAAGTCCTGTGCGCGCATGCCTTCGATATCGATGCGCGCGGTGTCTTCATGCGCGGCGCAGTCGGTCCAGTGGCGCAGGATGATCGCCTTGGCGCGCTCCATCGAGCCGAACACCTCGACCATCTGCGCGCGCGAGTCCTGCAGCACGAAGCTGCGGTGGCGCACCTGGATGCCGAGTTCGGCCGAGACCTGCTGCAGGCGCGGGGCCAGCACGAAGCACCAGCCGCAGACCACGTCGTGGAAGAAATCGACCACCGGCGCGGCGGTGGCGGGGGAAGGAACGGAAGACATCTGCCTGCCATCGGTGAGAGGGGAGGCGGCAGAGTAGGCAGTGCGGCGTGGCCGAAACAGCACGCCGCGGGCAGCTCAGTTTTCGCTGGCGGTTACGAATCCAGGCCGGCGCAGCCGGGCAGCTCGGCGTGCAGGAAATCGATGAAGGCACGCACCTTGGGCTGCAGGTGGCGCGAGGTGGGGTAGACCGCATGCACGAAGCGCGGCGGATAGCGGTGGTCGGGCAGCACCTGCCGCAGTTCGCCACGGGCCAGTGCGGGTGCCGCCAGGAACGAGGGCAGGGCGCCGATGCCCATGCCGGCCACCAGCAGGTCGCGCAGCAGCAGGCTGTTGTTGACGGTGACGCGCGCTGGCAGGGTGATCGTCACCTGGCCATCGGGGCCGAGCAACGGCCAGCTGCCCGGTGAGTCGGACAGGCTGTAGGCCAGCACGCTGTGCGCCTGCAGATCGTTCACCGCCTGCGGTGCCGGATGCTGCCGCAGGTAGGACGGGGCCGCGCACAGCACCTGCTGCAGCGACGCCAGCCGGCGCGCCACCAGGCGTGAATCATCCAGCTCGGCACGCAGCCGCAGCGACACATCGAAACCCTCACCGACTGCATCGAGCAGGCGATCTTCCATCACCAGGTCCAGCGACAGCTGTGGATGCTGCTGCAGGAAGCGCGGCAGCAGCGGCGACAGCGTGCTCAGTGCGAACGACTGCGGCGCATTGACGCGCAGGCGCCCGGCTACGTCGCCGCGCTGTTCGGCGATGCCACGTTCCAATGCGTCCAGCTCGTCGAGCAGGCGGCAGCATTCACGGTAATAGGCGTGGCCGGTCTCGGTCAGGCTCATGCGCCGCGTGGTCCGCTGCAGCAGTACCACGCCCAGATGCGCTTCCAGCGTGCGCAGCTGCTTGCTCAGGCCGGCGGGCGACATGCCCAGGTCTTCGGCAGCGCGGGCCAGCCCGCCGCGTTCGACGATGCGGCGGAAGGCACGCATCAGGTTGAAGGAATCCATGCCGGCCCCGGGCGCGATGAGGGCGCCATTGTAGAGCCGCGCCATGCGTGGATGTGGGAAACGCGGCGCCGACCAAGGTCGGCGTCTACCCGGTGCGCGCGGGTTGCGCTGTTTGTTCAAGCCCGTAACCGGCATGCCACGCCAGCATGCAGGCCCCTCACTTTCCGGGTTGCCCATGAAGCACTGGATGCTCCGCCTGTATGCCCCGCTGTTCCTGCTGGGCTTCGTTGCCACTGCCGTCGTCTGGGTCGGCCATTGCCACGGTGATCCGTTGTGGCTGCTGGCCTTGCTGGCGGCCGCCATCGCGCTCTCGTTCGCCGCCGAGCGTGCCTGGCCGTACGACCCCGCGTTCAACCACGACCACGGCGACAGCCTGCGTGACACCCTGCATGCACTGGTCAACGAAAGCCTGAACCTGCTGTCGATCGCGGCGGTGCCGCTGCTGGCGGCAATCATTCCGTGGCAGTTGTGGCCGGTGCAGTGGCCATTCGCGCTGCAGGTGCTGCTGGCCATCGTCTGCGCTGATCTCGGCATCACCCTGGTGCACTACGCCAGCCATCGCATCGGCTGGTTGTGGCGGCTGCATGCGGTGCATCACAGCGTCACCCGCATGTACGGCTTCAACGGGCTGATGAAACACCCGCTGCATCAGGCGGCCGAAGCGGTGGGCGGCGTGCTGCCGCTGCTGCTGTTGGGCCTGCCGATGCCGGTGGCTGCGGTGCTGGCTTTCGCCATTGCCATCCAGCTGCTGCTGCAGCACTCCAACGTGGACATGCGTCCCGGCGTGCTCGGCCGGGTGATGGCCTGGGCGCCGCTGCACCGCTTCCACCACATGCGTTACGGCACCGCGGGCGACGTCAACTTCGGCCTGTTCCTGACCGCCTGGGACCATCTGCTGGGGACCGCCTTCGATGCGCCGGGTTATCGGCTGCAGCAACGCGACCTTGGCATCGGCAGCCAGCCGGACTATCCGCGCGATTATCCCGGGCAGCTGCTGGCGCCGTTCCGCGAACTGCCGCATGGCGAGGTGCCGGAGTTGCCGGAAGGCCTGCGCAGGCGCGAATGATTGAACATGTCAGGCCGCGTGCAGCTGCAGGCCCTGCAGCTGCGCGGCACCGATGCCGAACATGCGGCGCAGGCTGCGCGAGAGATGGGCCAGATCGGCGAATCCAGCGGCATGCGCACTGTCGGTCAGGTTGTGACCGCTCAGATGATGCATCAGCGCGCGGCGCAACCGTTGCCACAGCACCCAGCCGCGCAGGGTCACCGCCAGCTCGGACTGGAAACGCCGGTGCAGCTGGCTGGTCGAGAGGTGCGCGGCTTCGGCAATGTCGGCAGCCGGCACCGGGCCGGGCAGGTGCTGGGCAATACGGGCCAACGCCGCCTGCACGCGGCGGTCCAGCGGCTGTGGGCGGCTCAACCGTGGCAGCCAGTCGTGCAGTTCCATCGCAGTGCCGGGCAGCGAGTGCAGGTGCTGCTGGATCTGTTCGAGGTCGGCATGCGCCGGCTCAAGGAACACCGTACAGCCCGCTTCCGGCGCCGACAGGATCGCGTGCGGCTGGAAGGACGGCAGCCACAGCCGTTGGCCCTGCTGCCGTACGCCATCGACTTCGACCTGCCAGGGCGTACCGTCGCTCAGCAGCAGTTGATGGGCGTAGTGCGCATGTACGCTGCTGTCACCGGCATGGCCCTGCAGCACCGCCACGTGAGCATCCAGCAGCAGCGTGCCATTCCAGGGCAGGGCGAGGGAGGACATGGAGGGATTGTAGATCCACGCCATGCGTGGATGAATCTCCATCGAAATCGAGTAATTCGACAATGAAACGAAGAGCATCCACGCATGGCGTGGATCTACTGCAGGTCGCGAGAGACTGTCGAAGGCGGGGTGGGTCCGGTTGCGGGGGCGTGAGCGCCATGGATGGCGCGACCGAGCCTCCAGAGACGGATTCACGGCGTCCCCCGCCAACGGACCCACCCCGCCTACCCACAGGAGCCCCGCTGTTGCTTTGGCCGTTGCCTCTGCGGGTGCCGGGCGCAGCCCGGCCGTCCCCTCACCGGCCGTGCGGATCCGGCCGGTGATGCACGTACTCGACCACCGTGCCATCGGGATGCACCGCGTTGAACGCCGCCCCGGTGGGTACCACCTGCAACGGGAAGATGATCTCGGCGCCAGCCGCGACCAGTTTGTCGTGATAGGGCCGAACATCGTCGACCAGCAGCGTTCCCGTGGTCGAAGTGAACGGCGCCAGCGCCGTCTCGCTGCCCTCGATCAACAGGAACGCACCGACCATTGCCAGACGCAGCCCGGCCTCCGGAAACGGAAACCCCGCATCGGCCACCACACCCTGCAGCTGCTCGTAGAACGCCACGCTGCGCTCCAGCTCACCGGGTGCCACGAACACCCGGATCAACACGCGCGGCGCGCGCTGGCTGGAGGTGTCACAGCGGTCGCGCCAGAGATGGTCGAAGTCGCGATGGACGGTCATGGGCTCGGTTCGTGGCCAGGGACCCTCATTATCGGCAGCCTCGCGCGGCGCGCTGATGACCGCCGGTGATGGCCTGATAACCGCTGGCCGGGTTGCCCCTGTGACTTAGGTCCTGTTGACAGGTGTGAACGCCCTCGCACAATCTTCACAGGATTGGGTCGCCCTGCGCGGCCCGGGCAGGCAGGTTGTCACGCCGGGAGGAGGGTCCCGCGCGCAGACCGGCCCGTCCATCGGCCTGCGGGACGTTGCCTGGCAACCCCTGCGCGGCATGAACGCTGCACCCTTCGGCGGCACTTTCCCTGGACCGATTGCCTTGGCAACGGAATTACGCCTGCCGATGAAAACGTTTACAAAGCCGCTTGCACTGTCCCTGGCCCTGTCTGCCGCACTGGCCGCCCCGGCCTGGGCCGACCCCGCCGCGTTCACTGTGCTGACCCTGGAACAGGCCCCGACCGCCGAGGCGATGCCGGCCCTGGCCGCGCAGCTGAAGACCCTGCAGGTGGACGCGGTGAGCGTGCGCCAGGTGCAGCGCGGCATCGGCCAGGTCGATCCGCTGCAGGTGCTGGCCGATGGCCTGGGCTATGAGTACCGCTTCATTGCTGCCGGCAAGGACGATGGCCAGACCCAGCGCGGCCAGGCAGTGCTGACCCGGCTGCCGATCGCTGCTGAATCCGGCCCCGACCAGCCGGGCCTGAACTACCTGCGCCTGGACGACGGCCGCCACACCGTGGCGGTCTATACCGATGCCGGTGCAGGTGCGGCGCAGCTGCCGGCGCTGGTCACCCGTTCGCGGCTGGGTGCACCGGCGGTGCTGCTCGGCGCGGTGGCCGGTGAATCGGCCAAGGCCGCAGGCTTCGATCCGGCGCGTGTCGCGCTGGAAGCCGATGCCAGCTATTTCAGCGATGGCTTCCAGGCCGCCAGCAGTGCGCCGTTCAAGGTGGAAGGCAGTACCCTGCGCGCCACCCTGCTGACCCTGGCCTACGCCGACGACACGCATGGCGACAGGCCGTGGATGGACACCACCCTCAACGCCGACGCGCGCGCTGCGCTGCTGCTGAAGGCGATGACCGAGGATGAGAAGTTCCAGATGCTGCACAGCTACTTCGGGCTGGGCAAGGACGGTGGCCCGCTGCCGGAAGGCGCAGTCGGTTCGGCTGGTTTCGTGCCGGGCGTGGCGCGGTTGGGCATTCCGTCGCAGCAATCGGCCGATGCCGGCGTCGGCGTGACCAATCCGGGTGGCATCCGCCCGGGCGATTTCGCCACGGCGATGCCGTCGGGCCCGTCCACCGCATCGAGCTGGAACCGTGAAGTCGCCTTCGCCGGTGGCGCCACGATGGGCCGCGAGGCATGGCAGCAGCGCTTCAACATCCTGCTGTCGGGCAGCGTCAACCTGCAGCGCGACCCGCGCAACGGCCGCAACTTCGAATATGCCGGTGAAGATCCGCTGCTGGCCGGCTCGATGGTTGGCGCGCTGATCCAGGGCGTGCAGAGCCAGCACGTGATCTCCTCGATGAAGCACTTCGCGCTGAACGACATGGAGACCCGTCGCAACTTCCACGACGTGCGCATCGGCGAACAGGCCATGCACGAGTCGGACCTGCTGGCCTTCGAGATCGCGCTGGAAGCCGGTCGCCCGGGCGTGGCGATGTGCTCGTACAACAAGATCAACGGCACCTACGGCTGCGAGAACGGCTACCTGATGAACCAGGTGCTGAAGCAGGAATGGAAGTTCCCCGGTTTCGTGATGTCCGACTGGGGCGGCGTGCACAGTGGTTCGAAGGCGGCGCTGGCTGGCCTCGATCAGCAGTCGGCCGGTGAAGTGTTCGACGCGGCGGTGTTCTTCGACGAACCGCTGCGCCTGGCCGTGCACGGCGGCGTAGTGCCGCAGGCGCGCCTGAACGACATGGTGGCGCGCATCCTGCGCACGATGTTCCTGCATGGCAACTTCGACAACCCGCCGCAGCACCAGAAGGTGGATGCCGAGGCCGGCTTCGCCGTTGCCCAGCGCACGGTGGAAGAGGGCAGCGTGCTGCTGCGCAATGAGGGCAACCTGCTGCCGCTGGCCGACAGCGTGAAGCGCATCGTCATCATCGGCGGCCATGCCGACAAGGGCGTGATCGGCGGCGGTGGTTCGTCGATGGTGGGCGTGACCGCAAAGGGCACCAATGCGGTGCCGGGCGTGATGCCGACCACCTGGCCGGGCCCGGTGATCTTCCATCCGTCCTCGCCGCTGGAATCGCTGCGTGCGGCGCGCCCGGACGCGACCATCGAGTATGTGGACGGGACCAATGCCGCCGCTGCGGCCAAGGCCGCCGCGCAGGCTGACGTGGCCATCGTGTTCGCCACCCAGTGGGCCGCCGAATCGGTGGACCTGCCGGACATGCAGCTGCCGGACAACCAGGATGCCCTGATCTCGGCAGTGGCCAAGGCCAACCCGAAGACCGTGCTGGTGCTGGAAGCCAATGGCCCGGTGCGCACGCCGTGGCTGGCGCAGGTGCCGGCGATGCTGCAGGCCTGGTACCCGGGCATCCGCGGTGGCGAAGGCATCGCCGCGCTGCTGACCGGCCAGGTCAATCCGTCGGGCCGCCTGCCGGTGACCTGGGTGACGGACGAATCGCAGCTGCCACGCCCGCACATCGACGGCCTCGGCTTCAAGCCGGCCAAGCCGTTTGGTGATGTGTTCGATTTCGATATCGAAGGCGCCAACGTCGGCTACAAGTGGATGGCGGCCAAGGGTCTGACCCCGACCTTCGCCTTCGGCCACGGCCTGTCCTACACCTCGTTCGCCTATGAAAACCTGAAGGTGAGCGTGGAAGGCTCGCGCCTGGTCGCCAGTGTGGACATCCGCAACACCGGCAAGCGCGCCGGTGCCGATGTGGCGCAGCTGTACCTGAAGTTGCCGGCCGGCAACACCACGCCGATCCGCCTGATCGGCTATGACAAGGTGAACCTGCAGCCGGGCGAACAGCGCCGCATCCGCATCGAAGCCGAGCCGAAGACCCTGGCCCACTACGATGCACAGGCGCGCCAGTGGAAGATCGACGGCGGCACCTACCAGGTGCAGCTGTCGCGCAATGCGGCCGAACCGCTGCAGAGCGTGGACGTGCAGCTGGTGGAGCAGGTGCTGCGCTGATGCCTGAAGACACGGCCCGCACAGGGCCGTGTCTGAAAATGGGGACGGAGGGGATTAAGTCGTTTATGCACAAACGACTTAATCCCCTCCGTCCCCATTTTTCATTTGCCAAACCACCCGCGCAGGAAATCGATCAGCTGCCGTACCTTCGGTGAGGGCTGCGTGCTGTGCGGGTAGACCGCGTACACGCTCTGCTGCGGGAAGCGGTGCTGGCGCAGCACCGGGCGCAGCCGGTCCTGGGCCAGGTCGTCCTCGATCAGCCAGCGTGGCAGCACGGTGACCCCGGCGCCGGCCACGGCGAAGGCACGCAGGCTGCTGGCACCATCTACGCGCACCACCGCATTGCCCGGGTTGGTGGCAAACAGGGCGTCGCTGCCATCCGGCGCCACCACCGGCACGTCGGCCAGGCGCGGGTAGCCGAGGCGGGGCAGGGTGCCCAGCTGCACGGGGTCGTCGGCAGCATCGGCAGAGGGCAGGCGTGCCAGTAGGGACGGAGCCGCCACGGGGCACAGTGGATGGCGTTCCAGTTCGCTGGCGTGCAGGCCCGAATCGGGCAGACGGCCAAGACGGATCGCCAGGTCGAAGCGCTCGGGAATCAGGTCCGCCGGCGCGGGAGACGTGGACAGGTGCAGCTGCAGCGCCGGGTGCAGCGCACGGAACGCCTCCAGCGCAGGAATCAAGCGTAGCTGCGCGTACTCCGGGGTGGTGGTCAGGCGCAGCACGCCCTGAAGCTGGTGCTGGTCGCGGCGCGCGGCATCGATCGCTGCCTGTGCGGCATCCAGCGCCTGCACGCAGTGCTGCAGGAACTGCTCGCCAGCGTCCGTCAGGGCCAGGTGGCGGGTACTGCGCAACAGCAGGGTCACGCCCAGCTCCTGCTCCAGCCGCTTCAGGTTGAAGCTGACCACCGCACGGCTGAGGCCGAGCCGATCGGCTGCTGCGGTGAGGCTGCCGGCCTCGACCACGGCGCGGAAGATGTCGAAGCGATCGAGGCTGACCATGGCAATTCATTGTCAAAGTGGATTTGACAGTGTTGCAGTTGCTGTCGTGTTTTTCCAACAAGGCCCGCACGGCATGCTGGCCGCTTCCCTGCTGGAGCGCCGCCGATGCCGTCCCCCCGCCTGCGCCATGAGGCGATCTTCCTGCTGGTGTTCGCCCTGGATCTGGTCAACATGTTCATCGCCACGGTGGCCTATCCGGCACTGGCAGCGGAACTGCACGCTGATGTCGGTACCCTGGCCTGGGTGGGCACCGCCTACATGCTGGGCCTGAGCGTGGTGATTCCGCTGGCGCCCTGGTTGGCCGCGCGCTGTGGTGAGCGTCGCCTGCTGCTGGTGGCGTTGCTGTTGTTCGCGGTTGCCGCTGTGCTGGCCGGCGCCGCACCGGGTATCGGCTGGCTGCTGGGCTGGCGCCTGCTGCAGGGGCTGGCCGGTGGCCTGCTGATTCCGGTGGCACAGGCGGCAGCGTACCGACAATGCACGTCCGACCAGCGTGGCGCGCTGACCCGGCGCATCCTGCTGGTGGCGCTGCTGGTGCCGGCATTGGCGCCCGCGTTGGGCGGGCTGCTGGTGCAGTGGTTGTCCTGGCGCGGCGTGCTCTGGGCCAGCCTGCCACTGGCCGTGGTGGCGATTGGACTGGTGCTGGCGTGGATGCCGGCCGATGGCGGGCGTAGTGCGCCACGCCTGCAGGGCTATGCGCTGTCCACCGCGATGCTGGCGCTGGGCGCGTTGCTACTGGCGCTGACCTGGCTGGGCGAGTCCGGACATCGCGGCGCAGGTGCCGTGTTGCTGTTGATCGCAATGCTGTTGGCGGCGGCCCACCTGCGGCATGCACGGCAGCAGGCGCAGCCCCTGCTGCGCTGGTCGCTGCTGTCCCATCGGGGCCTGCGCCTGGCGATGCTGGTCTATCTGGCAGTGCCCGGTGTGTTCATCGGCAGCCAGCTGGTCAGTACGCTCCAGCTGCACCAGGCCGGTTACAGCGCGGCACGCATCGGCGGGTTGATGCTGCCCTGGGCGCTGGCCTCGGCCATTGCGATCACGGCCAGCAAGCGCCTGCTGGCGCGCTTCGGCCCGGCCACGGTACTGCGTATGGGCATGCTCCTGCAGGCCAGCGGCCTGCTGTTGATGGCGATGCTGCCGCAGCCGGCCTTCGCGTTGGCCGGGCTGCTGTTCGCGCTGATGGGCGCCGGTGGCAGCCTGTGCAGCAGTACCGCGCAGACGCTGGCTTTCCACGGCGTGGAGGGTGAAGCGCTGGGCGATGCCAGTGCCCTTTGGAACCTCAACCGTCAGCTCAGTTTCTGCCTTGGTACTGCCGCCATTGCGCTGTTGCTGGCGCTGGCCATGCAATGGCTGCCGGCCCATTCCACCGGCGTGGCGCTGGGTCTGGCCGCCGTACTTACCCTGCTGCCAATGGCGTTGCTGCGTCGGCCCCAGAGGATCACCCTTTCGCAACCGGAGAACACTTGATGGCTACGACCGCAGAACATGAAATCCACCACCTGCACGACAAACTGCAGGCCTGGTTCCGGGCCGAGGTGGCTGCGGATGCGCTGGATGATCTGATGGCGCATTTCTGCGCGGACTTCAGCATGGTCGGCATCGCGGGTCGCAGGCTGGACCGGAGTGCCGTGCAGGCACTGTTCGCGGGTGGTCATGGCGCGCGCCCAGGGCTGCAGATTTCCATCGGCGCCGTGCAGGTAGTGGATGCGCCGTTGCCGCTGGCGGTGCTGCGCTATCGCGAAGGGCATTCGCTCGATGGCGGCCAGCCCACATGGCGAGAGTCGCTGGCGGTGCTGCGCCAGGAGCAGGGGCGTTGGCGTTGGCTTGCGTTGCACGAAGTGCCGATGGCCTGACCGGCAGTGCCGGCCGCTGGCCGGCAACCGCGTAACGCGCCCCAGGATCATGAAGTTGCCGGCCAGCGGCCGGCACTACCGGTCGTTGGCGAGCGCGGCAGCACCGCGGGCACATGTGCCATCAGTCCTGCCTGCATCCGCCGCAGAATGCAAAGCCCGCCCACACCTCACGGCTCGAGGCAGGAGTAGGCTTGAGGCTTTCCTGCCGGGAGGGGTTGTCCATGCGTGTGCGTGCCGTCGCTGTAGCCATTGCCCTTTGCCTGTCCAGCACCGTGCTGGCCGCCGATACCCCGCCGATGACCCCGGACATCAGCGGCAAGCCCTTCGTTGCCCCCGATGTCGGTCGTGACTACGACAAGCGCGTGGTGATGGTGCCGATGCGTGATGGCACCAAGCTGTATACGGTGATCGTGGTGCCCAAGGGCGCCCGCAATGCCCCGATCCTGCTGACCCGCACGCCCTACGATGCCGCTGGCCGCGCCAGCCGCAGTGATTCGCCGCGCATGCGCGACCTGCTGCCGCAGGGCGACGAGGTGTTCGTCGACGGCGGTTACATCCGCGTGTTCCAGGACATCCGTGGCAAGTACGGCTCCGAAGGCGATTACGTGATGACCCGGCCGTTGCGCGGGCCGTTGAACAACACCAAAGTCGACCACTCCACCGACGCCTGGGACACCATCGACTGGCTGGTGAAGAACGTGCCGGAGAGCAATGGCAAGGTCGGCATGCTCGGCTCGTCGTACGAGGGCTTCACCGTGGTGATGGCGCTGACCGACCCGCATCCGGCGCTGAAGGTGGCCGCACCGCAGAGCCCGATGGTCGATGGCTGGATGGGCGACGACTGGCTCAACTACGGTGCGTTCCGCCAGGTCAACTTCAACTATTTCGCGATGCAGACCGAGAAGCGCGGCAAGGGTACGCCGCTGCCCAGCCTCGGCTATGACGACTACAGCACTTTCCTGCGGATCGGTTCGGCTGGCGACTACGCGCGCTTCACCGGCGTGGACCAGCTGACCTGGTGGAAGAAGCTGGTCGAGCACCCGGCCTATGACGGCTTCTGGCAGGGTCAGGCGCTGGACGCGGTGATGGCGAAAACACCGTTGAAGGTGCCGACCATGTGGCTGCAGGGCCTGTGGGACCAAGAGGACATGTGGGGCGCCAACCACGCCTACCAGGCAATGGAAGGGCGCGACAGCGGCAACAACCGCAATTACCTGGTGATGGGGCCGTGGCGGCACAGCCAGGTGAACTACAGCGGCAGCGAACTGGGCGCGCTGAAGTTCGACGGCGATACCGCGCTGCAGTTCCGCCGTGATGTACTCAAGCCGTTCTTCGACCAGTATCTGGTGGACGGTGCGCCGAAGGCGGACACGCCGCCGGTGCTGATCTACAACACCGGCGAAAACCACTGGGATCGCCTGAAGGGTTGGCCGCGCAGCTGCGACAAGGGCTGTGCCGCCAGCAGCAAGCCGCTGTACCTGCGGGCCGGCGGCAAGCTGGCGTTCCAGGCGCCGGCGGCGGGCGAGGGGGACTTCGAGGAGTACGTGTCCGACCCGGCCAAGCCGGTGCCGTTCGTGCCGCGTCCGGTCCGCTTCGGTGACCGCGATATGTGGACCACCTGGCTGGTCAAGGACCAGCGCTTTGTCGATGGTCGCCCGGACGTGCTGACCTTCATCACCGAACCGCTGACCGCGCCGCTGCGCATCGGCGGCGCGCCGGTGGTGCACCTGCAGGCCTCGACCAGTGGCACCGACAGTGACTGGGTGGTGAAGCTGATCGACGTGTATCCGGACCAGGAAGCGTCGACGCCGGAGATGGGTGGCTACGAGCTGCCTGTGTCGCTGGCGATCTTCCGTGGCCGCTACCGCGAAAGCTTCAGCGATCCGAAGCCGCTGGCGGCGAACCAGGTGCTGCCGTACCGCTTCGACCTGCCCAATGCCAACCACACGTTCCAGAAGGGCCACCGGGTGATGGTGCAGGTGCAGTCCAGCCTGTTCCCGCTGTACGACCGCAACCCGCAGACCTACGTGCCGAACATCTACCTGGCCAAGCCAGGCGATTACCAGAAGGCCACGCAGCGGGTCTGGCACAGCGCGGCGCAGGCGAGCTACATCGATCTGCCGGTGTATTGAGGTTGGTGAGATCCGCCGGGTGTGCGATACCCGGCGGCTGGGGTGGTGCCGGCCGCTGGCCGGCATCCGCGATGGCGCAGGAGCGTGTCGACCAAGGTCGACACCTACCAAGGCTGGGCCATGGCATGTCGATTCAGGCGGGTGTGGTAGTGCCGGCCGCTGGCCGGCATCCGCAATGGCGCAGGAGCGTGTCGACCAAGGTCGACACCTACCAAGGCTGGGCAATGGCATGCTGATCGACCAAGGTCGAGACCCACCAGAGCGGAGCCATCGCAGGTCGATTCAGGCGGGTGTGGTAGTGCCGGCCGCTGGCCGGCATCCGCGATGGCGCGGGAGCGTGTCGACCAAGGTCGGCACCTACCAAGGCACCTCACCCCACCTTCGAGGGGCCCGTGCGCCAGCGGCTGGGGACCAGGCCGAAACGCTTGCGGAATGCCGCGGCGAAGTTGCTGGGATGACGGTAGCCGCTGGCGGCGGCGGCCTGCTCGACCGTCCAGCCGTCCTCGCGCAGGCCCTGTTCGGCGTGGCGCATGCGCTGCTCGTGCAGGTAGTCGAACACCGAGCAGCCGTACTGCTGGGCGAAATGACGGCGCAGCGAGCTGGGGCTCATGCAGGCCAGCTGGGCCAGCTCGACCAGGCTGTGGGCGTGGCTGGGGTCGTCATGCAGGTAGGCACGCACGCGCTCCAGGCGCTCGCGCTGGCCGGCCCGCAGCGTTCGTACAGGGTCGGTCTGCAGATCCTCGGCCTTCAGGCCAACGGCCAGCAGCTGCAGAGCAACGCCCTCGCGCCACAAGGCGTCGATGCCATCTTCCCATGGGCTGTCGAACAACTGGCCGAGTACCGGCAGCAGGGTATGCGGAATGGCCCAGTGGCGGCATTCCAGGTGGCTGTTGAGCGCGGTCTCCAGCTGCGGCAGATGGAACAGATCCGGATCGATCTGGCCGGGCACCATGACGCTGACGCCGCGCATGCGCGTTTCGCCGGGATGCGCACCGGTCATCTCGACCTGCTCGCGGTGGTGCGCGGTCATCGCCGTGCCGGCGCGCAGGGTGAAACCACCGCGTCGCGGAATGCGCACATCGACCTGGCCCTGCAGCATCACGCGGATGGCCAGGCCGGGACTCTGCTGGGCGGTCGCTACATAAGGAAAGCGATTATGGACGTCGGAGGCGATCAGGCTCATGCCGCCGCGCAGGAACTGCTCGTTGACCTCGCCATGGCCGGCCCACTGGTCGTCGCGCAGGTGTTCCGGGTCAGCGCGGTAATCGAAGCCATGACGGTGGCCGAAGCGGCGGTAATCGGCAAAAGTGAAGTATCGGGACATCGCTCGGCACGTACTTTGGAGGTGGACGCTGGCATTACCTCGCCCACGCGCTCTGCAACGCAGATGCGGATCCGGTCGTTACCCGCGCAGGCATGCTGGGAAGCAGTGGCGTGGGCACTCTGGATGGCTGGGGAAACGCCAGGTTGAATGGAGTGTGTCGAAGAAACTGGAAACGTTTCCCATTGTCGCCTCGATTCGCGCGCTTTTGATTCCGATAGGGTCAAAACGATTGACGATTACGGCCAAAGTGAAAATGCCGCCGAGCATACGCCGGCGTTTTGCATGCATATCCGTACGTAATTCCATACATCAACTTGAGTTGAGGTTTCATGGCTGGAACGATCGCCCGTAGACGCGGTGTCAGCCAGGCCATCACAGGCACGCGCGTAGGGTGGGGCGGTTGGCTGCTGCAGGCCACTTCGATACCCCCACTGATGGAGAACGCAGATGATTGACTACCAACTCACCGGCAAGACCGCGATCGTGACCGGCGGCGTGTCCGGCATTGGTCTGGCCGTGGCGCAGACCCTGGCGGCGTCCGGCGCGCGGATCTCGGTCTGGGACCTGAAGCAGGATGCGGTGGATGCTACCGTGGCGCAGTTGCGCGATGCCGGCGCACAGGCGATTGGCATCGCGCTGGACGTCACCGACGATGCAGCGGTGGAGGCGGCGGTGCAGCGCACGATCAAGGAACTCGACGGCCTGCATGTGGCGGTCAACAACGCCGGTATCGGCGGGCCGGCCGCCAGCAGCGGTGACTATCCGATCGATGGCTGGCAGCGGGTCATCGACGTCAACCTCACCAGCGTGTTCCTGTGCCAGCGTGTGCAGATCCGGGCAATGCGAGCCGCTGGAACCGGCGGCAGCATCATCAACATGGCCTCGATCCTGGGCCAGGTGGGGTATGCCGGTTCCACCGCTTATGCGGCGGCCAAGCACGGCGTGGTCGGGCTGACCCAGACAGCCGCGTGGGAACATGCCGCCGACGGCATTCGTGTCAACGCGGTCGGCCCGGGCTTCATCAGCACACCGCTGCTGGAGAAGATGGACCCGAAGGTGCGCGCCACGCTGGAAGGCCGTCACGCCTTGAAGCGGCTGGGTACGGCCGAGGAAGTGGCGGCGCTGGTGGCCTGGCTGGCCAGCGACGATGCGTCGTTCGCGACCGGCGCGTACTACGCCATCGATGGTGGCTACCTGGCGCAGTGAGCGAATGCGGTCAGTAGATCCACGCCATGCGTGGATGAATGCGTGCGGTGAAGAAGGCGTGCCATCGCCTTCACCGCCGTCCCACGATCGCCGCGCGACGCTCCGGGAAAATTCCGGAGCTTTCCCATGGAACTTACCCAGGATGTCTCGATCCTGCTGCGCGTTGCCGCAGCGATGCTGTTCGGCGGCGTGCTCGGCGTCGAGCGCGAGATGGGCAAGCACGCCGCTGGCCTGCGTACGCACATGCTGATCGCAGGGGCCGCCGCGTTGATCGTCGGCCTTGGCGACTCGGTGGCCGAGCATTTCCAGCAGGAGCGCTACCGCGACCTGCTGCAGGTTGATCCGGTACGCCTGATCGAAGCGGTGGTGGCCTGTGTCGGCTTCGTTGCCGCTGGCACCATCCTGCGTGGGTCACGCGAGGACCAGGTCAGCGGCCTGACCACGGCCAGCTCGCTGATCATGGCAGCGGCCATCGGGATTGCGGTGGGGATCAGCAAGTACGTGATCGCCATCGGGGTGAGCGTGCTGTGCGTGCTGGTGCTGGCGGTGATGCGGCGGTTGGAGAAAAGGATCTCGTAGGGAATCTCGAATTGCCGGCCAGCGGCCGGCACTACCATGCGGACTGAATGGTCGGACCAATATGGCATCTAGCCTTATGGTCTAATAGGTTCCTCGCCGGAGTGGCGGTTAAATCCGCTGCAAGTGGTCTGATCGAAACCATTATTGGTACGACCAATAATCGACAGCCACGGCGATCCACCGCCTGCGGTGGGGCACCTTCCGCATCCAGTCGAGAGTCTTCATGCAGCCCTGGCAACACCTGTACGACCCCGCCGGCAACCTGTGGTTGTCCAGCCTGATCGCGCTGCTGCCGATCGCGTTCTTCTTCGTTGCCCTGGCCGTGCTGCGCATGAAGGGCTGGCTGGCCGGCACGATCACCGTGGCCATCGCGCTTGGCGTGGCGCTGCTGTTCTACCGCATGCCGCTGAGCCAGGCGCTGGGTGCGGCCGGCTTCGGCTTCGTCTACGGCCTCTGGCCTATTGCCTGGATCATCATCGGCGCGGTGTTCCTCTACAAGGTCTCGGTCAAGACCGGTCAGTTCGACATCATCCGCGCTTCGATCCTGTCGGTGACCGAAGACCAGCGCCTGCAGATGCTGATGGTCGGCTTCGCCTTCGGTGCCTTCCTGGAAGGCGCGGCTGGTTTCGGTGCGCCAGTGGCGATCACCGCGGCGCTGCTGGTCGGGCTGGGCTTCAAGCCGCTCTATGCCGCCGGCCTGTGCCTGATCGTCAACACCGCGCCGGTGGCGTTCGGTGCAATGGGCATTCCGATCATCGTGGCCGGGCAGGTCACCGGCCTGGATGCCTTCGAGATCGGCCAGATGGCCGGTCGCCAGCTGCCGTTCCTGACCGTGATCGTGCTGTTCTGGATCATGGCGATCATGGATGGCTGGCGTGGCATCAAGGAAACCTGGCCGGCGGTGCTGGTGGCCGGTGGCTCGTTCGCCATCGCGCAGTACCTGACCTCCAACTTCATCGGTCCGGAACTGCCGGACATCACCGCCTCGCTGGCGTCGCTGGTCTGCCTGACCCTGTTCCTGCGCCGCTGGAAGCCGGTACGGATCTTCCGCTTCGATACCGAAACCAGCGCCGAGGCGGCCGCACAGGCACTGGAGGCGCCGCACTACAGCGTCGGCCAGATCGCCAAGGCGTGGTCGCCGTTCCTGATCCTCACCGCGATGGTCACGCTGTGGAGCATCAAGCCGTTCAAGTCGCTGTTCGCGGCAGGCGGCCCGCTGGAAGGCTGGGTGCTGAAGCTCCCGGTGCCGGGCCTCGACCAGATGGTGCAGAAGATGCCACCGATCGTGGGCGCGCCGCTCAGCTATGAGGCGGTCTACAAGTTCGACTGGTTCTCGGCCACCGGCACCTCGATCATCCTCGCGGCGGTGATCGCGATCATCGCGCTGCGCATGCCGGCCCGGTCGGCGCTGCAGACCTTCGGCGAAACCGTGCGTGAGCTGCGCATGCCGATCTACTCGATCGGCATGGTGCTGGCCTTCGCGTTCATCGCCAACTATTCGGGCCTGTCGGCAACGCTGGCGCTGGCACTGGCGCACACCGGCGACGCCTTTCCGTTCTTTTCGCCGTTCCTGGGCTGGCTGGGCGTGTTCCTGACCGGCTCGGACACCTCGTCCAATGCGCTGTTCTCGGCGCTGCAGGCGACCACCGCACAGCAGATCGGCGTGTCCGACGTGCTGCTGGTGGCGGCCAACACCACCGGCGGCGTCACCGGCAAGATGATCTCGCCGCAGTCGATCGCCATTGCATGCGCGGCGGTTGGCCTCGCAGGCAAGGAATCGGACCTGTTCCGCTTCACGGTCAAGCACAGCCTGGTCTTCACCACCATGGTCGGCCTGATCACCCTGGCCCAGGCCTACTGGCTGACATGGATGATTCCCTGAGCCATGCCGCGCGGCCTGACCCCCTGTTACGCGCTTCGGGCCACAATGGCGCCATGAGCACGCAACGTATCTCGGACAAGGTGGCCGCACAGCTGCGCGGCCTGGTGCAGGAACAGCGGCTGCAGCCGGGCGACCGCCTGCCGGCCGAACGCACCCTGGCGGTGCAGCTGGGGGTCTCGCGCACCGCGCTGCGCGAGGCCATCGCGCAGCTGGCCAGCCAGGGCCTGCTGACCGCACGGGTTGGTGGCGGTACCTACGTGGCCGAACCGGCGGCGCGCGCGCGGCAGGCGCTGGATGAACCACTGGCGCCGTACCTGCCGCTGTTCCAGGGCGACCCGGAATACCGCTTCGACGTACTGGAGATCCGCCATGCGCTGGAAGGCGCCACCGCCTGGCATGCGGCGCTGCGTGCCACCGACGAGGACCGCACGCGCATCGCGCAGGCCTTCCAGACCATGATGGACGCGCACGGCAAGAACGACCCCACCGGTGAAGCGGAGGCTGACGCGGCCTTCCACCTGTCCATCGCCGAGGCCTCGCACAACCTGGTGCTGCTGCAGGTGATGCGCGGCCTGTTCGAATTGCTGCAGACCAACATCTCGCAGAGCCGCGAGAAGCTCTATACCTCGGCGAGGACCTTCTCGCCGCTGTCCGACCAGCACCGCGAGATGATGGACGCGGTACTGGCTGGCGACCCGGAACGCGCGCGCGCCGCCGCGCATGCCCACCTCGAGTTCGTGCACACCACGCTGCGCACCCTCGATGACAACGAAGCCCGGCGCGCGCGGGCCTCGCGCCTGCCTTCCCCACACGGTTGACCCCATGATCATCTCCGCCTCCACCGATTACCGTGCCGCAGCGCAACGCCGGCTGCCGCCGTTCCTGTTCCACTACATCGATGGCGGCGCGTATGCCGAGCACACGCTGAAGCGCAACGTTTCCGACCTGTCCGACATCGCGCTGCGCCAGCGCATCCTGCGCAACATGTCCGACCTGAGCCTGGAAACCGAGCTGTTCGGCGAAAAGCTGGCAATGCCGGTGGCGCTGGCCCCGGTCGGCCTGACCGGCATGTATGCCCGGCGCGGTGAAGTACAGGCGGCGCGCGCGGCCGACAGCCGAGGCATCCCGTTTACCCTGTCCACCGTATCGGTGTGCCCGATCGAGGAAGTGGCACCGGCCATCCAGCGGCCGATGTGGTTCCAGCTGTATGTGTTGCGCGACCGTGGCTTCATGCGCAATGCGTTGGAGCGAGCACAGGCCGCCGGCGTGACCACGCTGGTGTTCACCGTGGACATGCCGGTGCCGGGTGCGCGCTACCGCGATGCACACTCCGGCATGAGCGGCCCGAATGCCTCGCTGCGCCGTATCGGCCAGGCCATCACCCATCCGCACTGGGCGTGGGACGTGGGACTGTTCGGCCGTCCGCATGATCTGGGCAACATCTCCACCTACCGTGGCAACCCGACCGGGCTGGAGGATTACATCGGCTGGCTGGGCAGCAACTTCGATCCCTCCATTTCCTGGAAGGACCTGGAGTGGATCCGCGAATTCTGGAAGGGCCCGATGGTGATCAAGGGCATCCTTGACCCGGATGACGCGCGTGATGCGGTCAGGTTCGGTGCCGATGGCATCGTGGTCTCCAACCACGGTGGCCGCCAGCTGGACGGCGTGCTGTCCACCGCGCGCGCACTGCCGGCGATTGCCGACGCGGTACAGGGCGATCTGAAGATTCTCGCCGATTCGGGCATCCTTACCGGCCTGGACGTGGTGCGCATGCTGGCGCTCGGTGCCGATACCGTGCTGCTGGGGCGTGCCTTCGTTTATGCGCTGGCCGCGCAGGGCGAGGCCGGCGTGGCCAACCTGCTGGACCTGATCGCCAAGGAGATGCGCGTGGCGATGACACTGACCGGTGCGCGTCGCATCGCTGACATCGGCCGCGATTCGCTGGTCAGCCTGCCATGAATGGCCACGATGCCGTGCTGGCACAGTTGCGCGACGCGGTCGGCAGCCGCCATGTACTGACCGGCGACAAGGCCACGCGCCGCTTCCGTCGCGGCTACCGCTTCGGCGATGGCCCGGTACTGGCAGTGGTGCGCCCGGGTACCTTGCTGGAACTGTGGCGCGTGCTGCAGGCAGCGGTGCAGGGTGGGGCGGCGGTCATCCTGCAGGCGGCCAATACCGGGCTGACCGGTGGCTCGACCCCGGACGGCGATGACTACGGCCGGCCGATCGTGCTGGTCAGCACGCTGCGCCTGACCGGCATCCAGCTGTTGAACGAAGGCCGCCAGGTGCTGTGCCTGCCCGGTGCCACGCTCGACCGCCTGGAGCAGACGCTGGCACCGCTGGGCCGTGAACCGCATTCGGTGATCGGCTCGTCCTGCATCGGCGCCTCGGTGCTGGGCGGCATCTGCAACAACTCCGGCGGCGCGCTGGTGCGCCGTGGCCCGGCCTACACCGAGCTGGCGCTGTACGCGCGGGTCGATGCGCAGGGCCAACTACAGCTGGTCAACCATCTCGGCATCGCGCTGGGCGATACGCCCGAGCAGATCCTGCAGCGCCTGCAGGCCGGCGACTACAGTGCGTCGGATGTGGGGGACGGCGACGGCCGCGCGGCCTCCGATCCGCGCTACGCCGACGAAGTGCGCAAGGTCGACGCCGATACCCCGGCGCGCTTCAATGCTGATCCCAGCCGCCACTACGAGGCTGCCGGTTCGGCCGGCAAGCTGGCGGTGTTCGCGGTGCGCCTGGATACCTTCGAAAAGGAGGCCGCCGAAGTCTTCTACATCGGCAGCAACCGCACCGACAGCCTCACGGCGATCCGGCGCCAGCTGCTGACCGGCTTCGAGCGCCTGCCGATTGCCGGTGAGTACATCCACCGCGATGCCTATGACATCGGCGAGCGCTACGGCAAGGACAGCTTCCTGCTGATCGATCGCCTCGGCACCGCACGTGTACCTGCCGCGTTCGCATTGAAGAGCCGCGTCGACGGCTGG
This sequence comes from Stenotrophomonas sp. YJH_SMC_64, assembly GCF_059371375.1. NCBI lineage: Bacteria > Pseudomonadati > Pseudomonadota > Gammaproteobacteria > Lysobacterales > Lysobacteraceae > Stenotrophomonas > Stenotrophomonas sp. YJH_SMC_64. The sequence goes on from NZ_JCAFUN010000004.1 coordinate 171,666, forward strand.
TTCGAACGGCTGGGCCTGCGTGGGGTGACTGACCGGGTGATGCAGGTTCTGACCGGCCTGCTGCCCTCGCACCTGCCCAAGCGCATGGGCGAGTTCCGCCAGCGCTACGAGCATCACCTGTTGCTGAAGGTCTCTGCCCAGGACGCTGCGGAAACCGAGGCCTGGTTGCGCGCCTTCTTCGCCGGGCACGAAGGCGGCTTTTTCCACTGCACGGCCGAGGAGGGGCGCAAGGCGTTCCTGCATCGCTTCGCCGTGGCCGGTGCCGCGGTGCGCTACCGCGAAGTGCATCGCGGGCAGGTGCAGGACATCGTGGCGCTGGACATTGCCCTGCGCCGAGATGACGGCGACTGGTTCGAGCAGTTGCCGGCCGATATCGACGGCCGCCTGCTGCACAAGCTGTATTACGGGCACTTCCTGTGCCACGTGTTCCACCAGGACTACATCGCCCGCAAGGGTGAAGACCCGATGGCGATCGAGCACGCAATGTGGGCATTGCTGGACCAGCGTGGTGCCGAGTACCCGGCCGAGCACAATGTCGGTCACCTGTACCCGGCCAAGCCGGCGCTGGCCGGGTTCTACAGGCAGCTGGACCCGAGCAACACGTTCAATCCCGGTATCGGCCAGACCTCGAAGGCCAAGGGCTGGGGTGGCTGCGATTGCGGATGATGTAGAGCCGACCCTATGCTCGGCTGCTCCTGCCGACAGACAGCAGACGAGCATGGCTCGACGCCGCCCGGGCAACGCCCGGGCAACGGTTACCATCGGAAGCCCATCCGCAGGAGCCATCCATGCCCACCGCCGCCGTCCGCGCCACCCTGTGCACTGCATTGCTGGCGACCCCGCTGCTGGCGCTGGCCCAGAGCGCGATCCTGCCGCAGCAGCGCGATGCCGCCGGCAACGTGATGGAGCCGCTGGGACAGGTACTGATCGCGAGTGAGACTGGACCGTCGGGGCTTTATGACTGCACGCGGGACGGCAACTGGTGCGTACGCGTGCAGCCGGTTGCCGAGGAGGGTAACCGGCCGACCGTGCTGGAAGTGCTTGAGAAGGCACCGGGCCAGGGCAAGCCGCACACCTACCACGTCAGCATCGACGTGCCGCAGGAAAGCGAGCTGTCGCTGTGGCCATGGATCGTGCGGCTGGCCCCTGGCGTGGGCAGCGATGAACCGGTGACCGACCCGCAGCAGCGCGCCCGCCAGAATGTGCTGGTGGGTGGCATCGTCAAGTTCAGCACCATGTACTCCGGTGGAGGTGCCGACGCGTCCACGCTGCAGCTGGCACGCGTGCGTCACCTGCAGGACGACATCCAGGTGGACGACGACGTGCTGACCGTGCCATGGCTGGGCAATGCGATGATCCGCGCCTGTTTCAGCGAGCAGGACATCAGGCAGCGCGCCGGTGCCTGCCACGACGAATACGGGTTCTCGGCGAAGCTGGCGCTGGATACGGTTGCCGAGGGCATGCCAGTGCTGCGCTACCAGACCGTGGCGACCCGGTACCCGGCCGGTGTTTCGCGCTTCGAGGATTCGCTGGCCAGGGGGCCGCTGAAGAAGCAGGATCTGCGCATCGAACAGGACCCGGCGTGTACCTACACCCGGCTGTTCCGCTTCGGGGCGGGGATGTTCCACCCGGACCAGGCACTGCCGGACTGTGCCGGCTATACCGAACCCTGAATTGTAGCGTCGAGCGATGCTCGACGGGTCTTCGGATGGGCGGCGCGAAAAGCCAGTCGAGCATGGCTCGACCCTACAAAAGCGGTGGCGGCGCTTACTCGCAGCGCGTGGACGTGATGATGTTGTCCTTGTCCACGAACACGCGCAGGCGGTCCTGGCGGATGTCCTTGGTGGTGATGGTGCTGGGGCCGATCGGGTTGACCAGGCCGGCGCCACTCTCGCGGGACAGGCGGCGGATGTTGGGCTCATTGGCCGGCTGGCCGATCGCCCAGCCCAGCTGGCTGGCGTCGCAGCGGCCGCTGCCTTTGACTTCCGGGCCAGGCGTACTGACACAGGCCGACAGCAGCAGGGCAGAGGCCGGCAGCAACAAGGACAGACGGAATGCAGACATGCGAGCGCTCCTGCGCAGGGAAGATGGCGGGAACGATAGCACCGAGCGTGCGAAAGGCGTCAGCGTCCCGGTCATTGCCGGCACAGCGTGGTCATTGCATAGTGGGAGGAATGGCTGGCAGTACGCCAGCGGGCAGGCCGGGCCTTTCCGGCGCAGATGTTGGATACGGTATGACGGCAGGCAGTTTCCGCGGCAAAGACAAGACGATGACGGCGCTGGTGTTGTCGTTGCTGGGCGTGGCGTTTGCCGCCTCCGCTGCCGATCCGGAACCCGCGCCGGTCGAAACCCCGGTATTCGGTGCCTGGCGCAACCTGCAGACCGAAGCGGGCTACGCACCGGCCCAGCGTAACCTGGCCTTCGCCATGCTGCCGCAGGCGGCCACCCGCGGTGACCGTTTCGCCATTCTTGACCGCGAAGGCAAGCGCACAGTGTGCTGCCTGCAGGTTGCCAGCCCCTCGCTGGGCGTGGCCGCGCTGCGCGAGCAGTACCACCTGCCGCAGGCCTGGGTGACCGACCTGAGCAATGGCCGCAGCCCCGCACGTCCCTATGTGCCGCACGTCTATGCGATGCAGCGGGTGGACGAGCTGGCCGACTACAGCTTCGCCGATGTGCCTGGCGCCTACAGTGACCTGGGCGGGCTGCTGATTCCGGAAGGTGCCGCGCTGGAGGCCGACGGCAGCGCCGTGCGCCTGGGGGACACCCGCTACCCGCTGCATTTCCAGCGCCAGCCGCACGCCGATGACGATGGGGCGCTGGACCGCTACAGCCTGCAGGCCGGCGAGGGTGCCGCCCCGATCGTGGTTGAAGTGCCGTTCGGCACCTACTGATTGCAGCTTCGCACTGGCTAGAATGCAGCGCGGTGCTGTCTGCCGTGCCTGCTCCGTGAGTCGTTGCCGTGTCCCTGCGCCCCTTCCTGCTGTCGTCCCTGCTGCTGTTGTCCGCCTGTGCCAGTGCGCCGCCGCCGCCGGCCCATTCCGATGCATTGTGGCGATTGATCGAACGTGACTGCCGGGGCGCCGAAGGTCCACGCGGCGACTGCCTGCACGTGGAGACAGCCGCAGACCGCCGCGATGTGCTGGTCAAGGATGCGCACGGCGACTACCAGTTCCTGCTGATGCCGCTGGACAAGGTCAGCGGTATCGAGAGCCGCAGCCTGTACCAGCGTGGTGCACCGAACTACTTCGCTGCCGCCTGGCAGGCGCGCAGCCACACCGAACAGGCCCTGCGGCAACCACTGCCGCGCAACGTCGCCAGCCTGGCGTTGAACTCGCCGCACGGCCGCTCGCAGCACCAGCTGCATATCCACGTGGATTGCCTGCGCGCCGACGTGCTGCAGGCGCTGGACACGCATGCTGCCGCCCTCGGCAGCCGCTGGGCACCGCTGCCGGTCCTGCTGCGCGGCCATCAATACCAGGCACGCCTGCTGGCGGGCGCGGAACTGACCGCCAATCCGCTCAATCTGCTGGCTTACGATCTCGCAGGCGTGGACGATGTTGGTCAGTGGAGCCTGGTCGTGGCCGGCCGGGACGCCGTGCAGGGCGCCCCGGGCTTCATCCTGCTGGCGACCCGGGTGGACGCCGGCACCGGCAACGAGGCCAGCGCCGAAGAACTGCAGGACCACGCCTGCTCGGTGCTGACCGGCGCAGGCGACGCGTTGGAGCGGGTCCGCTAACCCGGTGGCTGCTGGCGGCTGCGCCAGACCGGTGCAGTCAGCGCCAGCAGCTGGCGGTCCTGCCAGCCATCCAGATCCAGATGATGGTCGCGCAGCAGGCCTTCGTGCTCGAAGCCGAAGGCGTGCAGCGCAGTGGCGAACGGGTCACTGCAGTCCGGTGGCAGCATCACGAACAGGCGGTGCACGCCCACATCCTCGAACAGGAACGGGCACAGCGCGCGCAGCGCTGCATCCACGTGCGGGTGCCAGTGCTGCAGCGACAGAAGCTCGGCGCAGCGCGTATGCAGGGACTGCAGGCGGACATGCAGCTGGTCCAGGACAGTGCCGTGCTCGTCATCGAACACACCCAGCAGCAGCTGGTCGTTGTCCTGCTCCAGCCGCGAGCGATGCATGTGGGCAAGGAAGCGGGCTTCTTCGTCGATACCGGCCGGATGGCGGCGCCCGCGCCGGCGGCGGTCGTCGAACAGGCGCCAGGCCGGCAGATCGGCCCGCTGGAACGGGCGCAGGGTGACCGGTGCCATCTGCAACTGCAGCAGATGGCGGCGCGACACAGGGCGCAGCGGGGGGAGGAGGGATGTGGGGTACGGGGTCATCATCCCCGGAACGATGGCAATGCCCGGTTCGCCAGACCATTCAAAAGATTGCAAAAACGCGACGATCACCGGGCGGAGCCTGATTCGGTTCAGGCATAAGTCCATCAGGGCTGGTCATTTCCGTTGAAACCATCCATTCAGGACACTTTCGTTACGGGATCGTTATGCGCCGCGCAGGCCTCCGGTCCCATACCACCCGTCCAACTCCCCCAGGAAGCCCATGTCTGCCTCCCACAAGGCGCTGCGCCCGCGTCCGCTGGTGCTCGCGCTGTCGTCCCTGATGCTGGTGTCGTCGCCGGCCTTCGCGCAGGAAAGCGCACCCACCTCATTGCAGGAAGTGAAGGTCACCGGCTCGCGCATTCCGCGCGCCAGTGTCGAAGGGCCGTCGCCGGTGACCGTGATCAGCCGCGAGCAGATCGACGCGCAGGGCTACCGCAACGCGTTCGACGCGCTGAGCGCCCTGACTGAAAACACCGGCAACGTGCAGGGCGAGGACTTCGGCAACACCTTCACCCCGGCCGCCAACACCATCAACCTGCGCGGGCTGGGCCCGAACCGCACGCTGGTGCTGGTCAACGGCCGCCGCCAGGCCGACTACCCGCTGGCCTACGAGGGCTCGGTGAACGTGGTCAACCTGGCCAACATTCCCAGTGCGCTGATCGAGCGCATCGAGGTCTTGGCGGCCGGTGCGTCGGCGGTGTATGGCTCCGACGCCATCGCCGGCGTGGTCAACATCATCCTCAAGGACCGCTTTGAGGGTGTGGACGTGAACGTGCGGGCCGGCGGCACCCAGCAGGGCGGTGGCGACAACCAGCGCGCGCAGGTGGTTGGTGGCAGTTCCGGCGAGCGCTGGGATGCGCTGTTCGGCTTCGAGTTCGATGTGCGCAAGGCGATCCATGCGCGCCAGCGCGATTTCATGGACTCGCTGGATGATGACCCCGCCGGCAAGGCGCCGCAGGCGACCGCGATCGCGTATCGCCGCAACGCCGCTACCGGTCGCAACATCGATCCGGGCGCCAATGGCTGCGACGCGGCGTCGGATATCTATGGCGGCAGCGTGTTCCGTGCCTTCAACCCGCGCCAGGGCTGGTATTGCGGCAGCAACGAGGCCGCCGCCAGCTACTGGACGGTGCAGACCGAGAAGCGCAACCTCAACGGCTACGGCCTGCTGACCTTCCACGTCAACGAGACCACCGACCTGTTCGCCGATCTGGCCGTGGGCAGCGCACGCATCACCAACAACACCCGTGCGCCCACCTGGACCTCGGCCCGCAACTACTTCTACAACCAGACCACCGGCAACCTGGAAAGCTGGTACCGCCGCTTTGCGCCCGAGGAAATCGGTGGCCTGCCGCGCAATGCCAATCGTTTCCTGGAAAATTCGTGGTCATTCAACGTCGGCGCGCGCGGCCAGATCGGCGACAGTGGCTGGGACTATGAGGCGGTCTACAGCCGTTCGCGTTACGAGAACCGCACCCGCCGCCCGGTGCTGCTGGCCGGGATCAACGAATACCTGCTTGGCCCGAAGCTGGGCGTGCGCAATGGTGTAGAGGTCTATGCGCCGGATCCGGCGCGCCTGTTCCAGCCGCTGAGCCCGAACGAGTACCAGAGCCTGTCCGGCTACCAGGAGAGCCGCAACGCGGCGTGGCTGCAGACCTTCAGCGCCAGCGTCAACGGCCGGCTGTTCGCACTGCCCGGTGGCGACGCTGCGCTGGCCGCGGTGGTCGAGGCTGGCAGCCAGGGCTATCGCAATCGACCGGACCCCCGACTGGGCACCGGTGAATTCTGGAACACCAGCGCCGGTATTGGTGCCGGTGGCGAGCGCGACCGCTATGCTGCCGGCGTGGAGCTGCAGCTGCCGCTGCTGCAGTCGCTGACCACCACCCTGGCCGGGCGCTATGACCAGTACCGTGCCGGTGGTGAGCACATCGGCAAGGCGACCTGGAGCTTCGGCGTCGAGTTCCGGCCGATCGAGAGCCTGCTGATCCGTGGTACCGCTGCCACCAGCTTCCGGGCGCCGGACATGAACTACGTGTTCGCGACCGAGACGCGTGGTTACAACCCGGGCATGACCGACTACTGGCGCTGCCGCACCGCAGGCCAGTCGTATGACAACTGCGACTACAACGGCCTGTCGATCGATTACAGCAACCGTGCCAACCCGCAGCTGCAGCCGGAGTCGGCCAAGTCGTATGGCTTCGGCGTGGTCTGGTCGCCGCTGGCTGGCCTGGATTTCAGTGCCGATTACTACGACATCCGCATCGACAACGAGGTGACCAGCCTCGATACCAGCCGCATCCTGCGCGACGAGGCCGATTGCCGGTTGGGAAAGACGCTGGGCGGCGAAGCGCGTGACATCGGCTCACCGCTGTGCCAGGACGCGCTGTCGCGTGTGATCCGCAACCCGTCCAATGCAACCGTGCAGCCGGACCAGGTGACCCGTGTGCTGATCAATCCGATCAACGCCGCCTCTGAATCGGTTCGCGGCCTGGACCTGAAGGGCAACTGGCGTTTCGATGCCGGTCGCTATGGCCGCTTCACCACGCGCCTGGCCTACACCGTGGTGCTGGAGCACAAGTACCGGCAGTTCTCCGATGATCCGGAGCGTGACATCCGCAATTCGCTGGATGACTACCAGTGGCGCAGCAAGGCCAACGGCAGCATCACCTGGAACCAGGGAGACTGGACCACCACGCTGTACGGCAACCGCTTCGGCTCGCTGCCGAAGACCGATGGCAGTGGCCGCATCGCGCCGTACATGACCTACAACGCCAGCGTGTTCCGCCAGTTCGGCGAGAACCTGTCGGTGGGCGTGATCGTCAACAACCTGCGTGACAGCCGCCCGCCGGCGGACAAGAACGGTGGCGGCTGGCCGTTCTACCCGGTCGGCAACTACGACCCGTATGGCCGCCAGTACTGGGTGCAGCTGGACTACCGGTTCCGCTGATCCGGCAGGCGAACGAAAGGCCCGGCATTGCCGGGCTTTTCTTTGTGCAGTGCATCCGTGTTGCCGGCGCGCACATGGCATGCTGTGGCGATACACGGAGGAGGATGCGCATGGATGTCAGGGGGTGGAGCGTGATTGCCGTGCTGGCCATTGCAGGTTGCAGTGGCAGGCAGGCGGCCAGCGTGGAGGATGCCGCGGAGGTGGCCAATGCCGCGCCTGCGCCGTCCCTTTCCAACCCCGCGACCGATGCTGTATCAGCGCGCGTGCCAACGGCATCGAGTACCACGACGGCTGCCCCTGGGCTCGCGCAACCGGAGGGTCACTTCCTCGAGGGCGAGCGCATGCTGCTGAACGAGGGTGCGGTGTCCGCACAGAAGAGCGAGGCGGTGCTGGGTTCCGACAAGGCCTTCGCGCAGGCGATCAGCCAGTTCGAGCGCGATGCAGCCGGTCACCTGGAAGTGCAGGACCTGACCCGGCTCTACAGGGCGGCCGCGACCCGGCTCATCGGCAACGACGGCACGCTGGTGTCTTTTGCCTGCGGCTACAGCCTGTGCGTTGGCGAGATCCGCAGCCGTACCGATGAGGATTTCAGTGCCTGGTCCGAGGCGATCGGCATGGACAAGGTGGCCCCGGTCTACAGCCTGGCCACGGCGCCGATGACATGGGGCAGGGACCAGCATGGCGGGCGCTTCGTGTTCTCGGTGGATCCGGCCGCCAACGGCATCACGGGCCCGTAGCGCCGGCGGATGACCGGCGCCACGGCGCGTTACGGAAGCGCCTGTTGCAGGTACGACTCGATGACGTAGCTGAAAGGCTGCTGCTGGCGGTCGCGCAGCAGGGCGCGCACTTCAAGGATCACGCCGCGGTCGCCTTCGCCCCGCGGCGGCCAGAACGTCTGGTCGGCCAAGGTCTGGCGCTGGAAACCGAGCGGGCCGACCACGCGACCGAACGGTTCGTCGGTGCTGTCCAGCACCTGGTTCATGGCCGGGCTGAGATGGCCGGGCAGGTACCAGTTGTCGGCCTCGGACAGCACGCGGCTGCCGCAGACCAGCTGCACGCGGCGATAGCGCAGCTCGGCACCTGGCTTCACACCCAGCGCCTGCAGCACGTCGGCGGGGGCAGGCTTGTCCTGGCCGTGTACGCGCACTGCACGCACCCGCGCCTGTTCGGCCAGGCCGTGCTCGGCGCACCAGTGTTCCAGCGTGGCAGTGGCGCTCTGCCCGGACAGCACGCGCTGGTGCAGGCGCTCGACCAGTGCAGCCGGGGCAATGCGCTGCTGACCCGGCGGCGACTGCAGCGGCGCAGCGGCCGCCGCATCAGTGGCGGACAGGCTGGCGATCGGGGCGGCGGCAAGCAGGGACGCGGCCTGCCAGCGGCGGAGACGATCGTGGCGGTCGGACGGGCCCATGCGGCATCACAGCGGAAACAGGCGCCCATGTTACCCGTTCAGGGGTGTGCACGGCGTGGCTGCGACCGGTTGTCGCAGGGCAGTCATCGTTCTGGTGAATGCGTGCCATCCAGATATTTCGTTGGCCGATGGCTGCGGCGAGGCGCACGATGGCGCCATTCTTGGCATTCCGGGAGTTCCCGATGACCCTCCAGTTCGTCCATGGCGGTGTCGACCGCGACGGTGCGCCACTGCATTTCCATATCCGTGATGGCCGCATCAGCGGGCTCAATGGCGAGGCGGCGCCGGCCGACGCGGCGGAATGCGTCGACCTGCAGGGCTTCGCGGTGCTGCCCGGGCTGGTCGACGGCCACATTCACCTCGACAAGAGCTTCGTCGGCGACCGTTGGCACCCGCACCAGCCGGTGAACAGCCTGCGTGAGCGGCTGGCGGTGGAGAAGGCGGCGGTGGCGGGTGCGGCACCGATGGTGGACCGTGCCGAGGCGCTGATCCGCCAATGCAGTGCTTTCGGTACGGTGGCGATGCGCTGCCATGTCGATATCGACGGCAGCACCGGTCTCGGCCATCTCGAAGCGGTGCGCGAGGCGGCACTGCGCTGCGCCGACATCATGCGGATCCAGCTGGTGGCGTTTCCGCAGGCCGGGGTGATGTCCTGTCCCGGCACCGCCGCCGTACTGGAGCAGGCGCTTGCCGCGGGCGTGGAGGTGCTCGGCGGCATCGACCCGACCACGCTCGATGGTGATGCCGAAGGCCAGCTGGCGCTGCTGTTCGGCCTGGCCGAGCGTTACGGCGTGCAGCTGGACATCCATCTGCACGAGCCCGGCGAAACCGGCCTGGCCCAGCTGCTGCGCATCGCGGCGCGGACGCGGGCCGCCGGCCTGCAGGGGCGGGTTGCGGTCAGCCATGCCTATTCGCTGGGCGACGTGCCGCTGGCGCGCGCGCTGCAGGTGGGCGAAGCACTGGCCACGGCGGGTGTGGCGATCATGAGCAACGCGCCGGGCGATCATCCTTTCCCGCCGCTGCGCGCGCTGCATGATGCCGGTGTGCGCGTGTTCGCAGGCAACGACAACATCCGCGACTGCTGGTGGCCGTACGGTAACGGCGACCTGCTGCAGCGGGCGATGTTGCTGGGCTACCGGTCCGGCTTCTACACCGATGCCGACCTGATGCTGGCGCTGGACATGGTCACCACCCACGCCGCGCAGGCGATCGGCCTGCCGCAGCATGGTATTGCCGAAGGCCGGCCGGCGACGTTCGTGGCCGTGCGTGCCGACCACGGCCCGGCCGCTGTGGCCGGGGTGCCGGTGGAGCGCCGCGTGGTGGTCGACGGCCGCTGGCTGTAGATCCACGTCATGGCGTGGATGCGCCATCGCGTGGTCTCATTCATCCACGCATGGCGTGGATCTACCCCGATGTACCGTCAGGCGTAATCGTCGGCGCGGGTGGCGACGAATTCCTCAAGCCACGCAAGCAGGTGGGCGATGTCGATGATCTCGCCCTGTTCGACGCGCTTGAGCAGCAGTGTGCTGGCGCCGATCTGCAGGCTGCTGTCGGCATAACGCAGCACCGCGTCGATGCCCCATGCATCGGTGACCTGCATCCAGGCCAGGCCCGGCACGCGCTGGGCCAGGGTGTCACCGAATGCCACGCCCAGCGCTTCCCAGCCATCGCAGTCGGCACGGTCGATCAGCTTGGCATCGATCACGCGCTGCAGTGTGCTGGCCGCCAGCGGCCACTGCACCGGCAACGTCGGGAAGCCGGCCGCCACGCGCGCGGCGATCAGCGAGCGCTGGTGCTGCAGATGCGTCTGCAGGGCAGCGGGCAGGGGATCGAAGCGGGTGGGGATTTCGTCGGACATGGCAGGGCGCCGTGGGGCACGGAAACAACAGGCACTCTACGAGGCGATTGTTGCCCGCTATACGGCCGGAGTGACCATGTTTCGATGCGTGATGCGCGAAAGGCATCCACGCATGGCGTGGATCTACCGTGGTCAGTCCGGTTCGCGCTGCACCTGCCGCCACAGCTCGCTGGCCAGCGCACGCACGGCATCGTCGGCGTCGGCACGGTGCAGCAGGCCGATTTCGTAGTTGTCGATCACCGGCAGCTCGCGCTCGCCATCGATGATGCGGTGCTCGCGGCTGACCGCGCGGCGTGGCAGCAGGCTGATGCCGATGCCATCGGCCACCGCGCCCTGGATGCCGCTCAGCGACGAGCTGGTGAAGGCGATGCGCCAGCGCAGGCCCAGCGCTTCCACGGCATGGATCATCTCGTCGCGGTACAGCCCGCGCGGGGGGAAGGTGACCAGCGGCAGCGGGTCCTGCTGCAGGCAGCTGCTGCGCAGGCTGTCGATCCAGTGCATCGGCTCGCGGCGGCAGTGCACGGCCTGGCGGCTGTTGCGGCGCTGCTTGACCAGCACCAGATCCAACTCGCCATGATCGAAGCCCTGCGCCAGGTCGCGGCTGAGGCCGCTGCTGATCTCCAGCTTCACCTGCGGGTGGCGACGGCTGAAGGCGGCCAGCATGCGCGTGGTCTGCGCGTTGACGAAATCCTCGGGCACGCCGATGCGGACTGCGGTCTCCACCATCGCACCGGCCAGCGCCTGCGCCATTTCCTCGTTCAGGTCGAGCATGCGCCGCGCGTAGCCGAGCAGGGTGTGGCCGGCATCAGTGGGGTGCACGTCGCGATGGCCGCGTTCAAGCAGGCGATGCCCGGCCAGTTCCTCCAGCCGGCGCACCTTCTGGCTGACCGTGGACTGGGTCGAATGCAGGCGCGTGGCCGCCGTGGTGAAGCTGCCGCAGTCGGCCACCATCACCAGCGCCCGCAGCAGGTCCAGTTCGAACAGGGTTCTATTCGATTTGGCACTGTCTTGCATTTGAACATTTCACTTCTGGATACCCAGGCCGACTTCTACCATGCAGGGCAGGGGCCGGCAACGCCCGGCTGTTGCTACCGTCGCACGGCGTTCCGTGGCGACGGACATGAGGAGACACTGTCATGCGCGTCCATCATTCCGCTGGTTGGCCTGCGCCGTTCACGCGCGTGCTGCTGTTGTGCCTGCTGGCCATGGTCACCCCTGCCTGCACCGCCACGTCCAGGGCCGACGCAGACGCGCGCCTGCGGGATGCCGCCAGCCGCGGCGACGCCGATGCGGTGCGACAGGCGATCGAGGATGGCGCCACGCTGGAGGCGCGCGATGGCCAGGGCCGCACCGCGCTGCTGCTGGCCACGCATGGCAACAACGTGGATGCCGCGCGTGAGCTGATCGAGGCCGGGGCAGACGTCAACGCCAAGGACGCGTTGCAGGACAGCGCCTACCTGTACGCCGGTGCGCGCGGCCTGGACGAGATCCTGGCGATGACCCTGGCGCATGGCGCCGATCTGCGCAGCACCAACCGCTATGGCGGCACCGCGCTGATTCCGGCCGCCGAGCGCGGTCACGTCGCCACTGTGCGCACGCTGCTGCGGGCCGGTGTGGCGGTGGACCATGTCAACCGGCTGCACTGGACCGCGCTGCTGGAAGCGATCCTGCTCGGCGATGGCGGTGCGCGCCACGTGCAGATCGTGCAGCTGCTGCTGGAGGCCGGTGCCGACCCGGAGCTTGCCGACGGCGACGGCGTGACGCCGCTGGCGCACGCGCGCCAGCGCGGCTATACCGGAATTGAGACCCTGCTGCGCCAGCACGGCGCGGTGCGTTGAATGCAACCCCCTTCCACCCGCACGCTGGGCGTGCCCATCAGGATGCTGTCCATGTTCCGTTCCCGTCCGTTGTCCCTTGCCATCCTCCTTGCGGTAGCACCGCTGTCGGCGTCTGCCGCCGAGCGCGCCGACCTGCTGATCCGCAATGCCACCGTGGTCGATGTCGAGCACGCCAGCACGCTGGCCGGGCAGAGCGTGGTGATCCGTGGCGAGGACATCGTCGCCGTCGGTCCGGACGCGCAGCTGCGCAGCCAATGGAGTGCGGCCCGCCAGATCGATGCCAAGGGCAAGTACCTGATTCCGGGCCTGTGGGACATGCATGTGCACTTCGGTGGTGGTCCGGCGCTGATCGAAGAGAACAAGGCGCTGCTGCCGCTGTACATCGCGCATGGCATCACCACGGTGCGTGACTGCTCCGGCGATCTGCCCGAGCAGGTGCTGCAGTGGCGTGGCGAGATCGCCAAGGGCACCTTGTTCGGCCCGCGCCTGCTCAGTTCCGGCGCGAAGATCGAAGGCATCAAGCCGGTCTGGAAGGGCACGATCGAAGTGGGCAGCGAGGCCGACGCCGACAAGGCGATTACCCGCCTGCAGCATGACAAGGTCGATTTCGTGAAGATCACCGACAGCACGCTGAAGCCGGAACTGTTCCTGTACTCGGCCAGCGCTGCGCGAAAGGCCGGCTTCAAAGCCTCGGGGCATATTCCGATGGCACTGACCGTGGAGCAGGCGGTCGATGCCGGCCTGGCTTCGATCGAGCATCTGGACTACGCATTCAAGGCCGGCAGCAAGGACGAGGCGCAGATCGCCGCTGACTTCGGCGCAGGCCGCATCGACCGTGCCGAAGCCAACCGGCGCCTCGACGCCAGCTTCGACCGTGACACTGCGATGCATGCCTACCGTGATTTCGCAAAGCGCGGCGTATTCGTGACCCCGACCCTCAACGGTGGCCGCATCCTCGACTTCCTTGACCAGGATGACCACGCCAACGATCCGTACCTGGCCTACATCGGCCCTGGCTTGCGCGCGACCTACCAGTGGCGCGTGGACCGCGCAGCCAAGGCCACGCCGGCGCAGATTGAAGCGCGCCACGCGCAGTACCACCAGGTGGCCGCGGTGCTGCCGCTGCTGCAGGAGGCGGGCGTGACGATCATCGCCGGTACCGATGCGGGCTTCCTCAATTCGTTCAACTTCCCGGGCATCGCGCTGCACCAGGAACTGCAGCTGTTCGTGAAGGAAGGCCTGACCGCACCGCAGGCGCTGTCGGCCGCAACCCGTTCCGGTCCGGCCTGGTTCGGCCAGATGGACCGCTACGGTGGTGTCGCACAGGGCAAGGCCGCCGATCTGGTGCTGCTGACCGCCAACCCGCTGCAGGACATCGCCGCCACCGGGAAGATCGACAGCGTGATCCTGCGTGGCAGCGTGTATGACCGCGCTGCGCTGGACAAGATGTTGGCTGATACCAAGGCCAAGGTGGCGGCGTGGAATGCCGAGGCGGCGAAGACGCAGTGATCGACAGGGTCAGAGCCCTTCCCGGTGGGAAGGGATCCGACCCTATGGGGTTGGACGGCATCCACGCCATGCGTGGATGACGCGGCCGCTGGCCTAACGCGGTGCCGGCCGCATGCCATGCAGCTGCGGCAGTGCGGCCTTCATCGCATCGATGAAGGCGCGCAGCCGCGGCGGCTGCTGGCGCGCAGCAGGAAACACGACATGCACCGGCAGTGCCGGCGCCTGCCAGTCCGGCAGCAGCTGCACCAGACGCTCTTGTGCGAGGTCGTCGGCCACCAGCCAGGCCGAGACTACGGCGGCTCCCAACCCGGCGCGAGCAGCCTGCTGCACCACGAACAGGTTGTCGCTGAGCAGGCGCGGGCTGATCGACAGCGTATGCGCGCGGCCCTGTGCGTCATGCAGCAACAGGCGTTCGCGGTAGTAGGTGACCAGTGAGATCCACGGCAGTGCCTGCGCCTGTTCTGGTGTGCTGATCGCGGTGGACTGCACCAGCGACGGCGCTGCCACGACGATGCGCGGCACTTCGGCCAGCGGCAGTGCGACCATGCGCGGTTCGTCGACCGGTCCCACCCGCACCGCGCAGTCGATGCCTTCTGCGATGAAGTCCGGGCGCCTATCTTCCAGGATCCACTCCAGGCTCAGCTGCGGGTGCTGGGCCAGGAATGCCAGCATGGTCGGCAGCAGCTGCGCCTGGCCGAAAGCGTGCGGCACCATCACCCGCAGGCGTCCGCGCAGCGTTTCCGGTTCGCCGTGCAGTTCGGCCTGCAGCGACTCCCATTCGTCGACCACGCGTTGCGCATGGCGCTGGCAGCGCAGGCCATCTTCGGTCAGCTGCAGGCCGTGGGTGGAGCGCTGCAGCAGGCGCAGGCCGAGCTGTCGCTCCAGTGCCTGCAGGCGGCGACTGACCGTCGGCTGGGTGGTGCACAGCTGCACGGCAGCAGCAGACAGGCTGCCGGCATCGACGATGCGCAGGAAGGTGCGCAGCAGATCCAGGCGATCCGCGCCGGTGGCAAGGTCATTCATGCGTTTCACGTATGAAGTGTATGTGCAGGAGCCTACTACAGACGCCGGGCGAATACCGGCAGGATACGCCCACTTCCTCCTCCGGACTCCCCCAATGTCTACCCCTTCGCTATCCGTCGCCGCGCCCGCGACCGCACCCTCCACCCCGCTGGTGCTGGCAATGGCGGCCGGCGCCGGCTTCTCGGTCGCCTCGCTGTACTACAGCCAGCCGATGCTGGGCCTGATCGCCCAGGACCTCGGCGCAGGCGAGCGCGCCGCCGGCCTGGTGCCGACCTTGACCCAGCTTGGGTATGCGCTTGGCATTCTCCTGCTGGCGCCGTTGGGCGACCGCTTCGACCGCCGCACCCTGATCCTGTTGAAGTCCGCGTTGCTGGCACTGGCATTGGGCGCTGCAGCGATGGCCGGGCACCTGCCGGGCCTGCTGATGGCCAGCCTGCTGGTCGGGTTGATGGCCACGCTGGCACAGGACATCGTGCCCGCCGCTGCGGTGCTGGCGCCGGATGCACAACGCGGCCAGATCGTCGGCCGGGTGATGACCGGCCTGCTGCTCGGTATCCTGCTGTCGCGCGTGGTCAGTGGCGTGGTGGCTGAAGCATGGGGTTGGCGCACGCAGTTCGTACTGGCCGCGGTATCGGTGGCGGTGATGGGCGCGGTGATGGCGCGCGCGCTGCCGCGTTTCGCACCGACCAGCACGCTGCGCTATCCGGCGTTGCTGGGTTCGTTGCTGGCGTTGTGGCGCGAGCAGCCGCAGCTGCGCCGTGCGGTGGCCAGCCAGTCGTTGCTGGCAGTGGGCTTCAGCGCGTTCTGGTCGACGCTGGCGCTGATGCTGCATGCCCGCCTGGGGCTGGGCAGTGCGGCGGCGGGTGCGTTCGGTATCGCCGGCGCGGCCGGCGCATTGGCTGCGCCGTTTGCAGGACGTTTCGCCGATCGCCTGGGTTGCCATGCGGTGGCGCGGCTGGCGATCGCAGTGGCGCTGGTGGGTTTCGGGCTGCTGCTGGCCGAAGCCTGGTTGCCGGCCGTTGCGCTGCTGCCGCTGCTGGTGGTAAGTGCGCTGCTGTTCGACTTCGGTTTCCAGTCGGCGCTGGTGGCGCACCAGACGCTGGTCTATGGCCTGGTGCCGCCGGCCCGCAGCCGCCTCAATGCGCTGCTGTTCACGGGCATGTTCATCGGCATGGCCGCCGGTGGTGCGCTGGGCAGCCTGGCGCTGGCGCAGTGGGGGTGGCACGGCGTGGCCTGGCTGGCGGTGGTGTGTGCGGGCGGCAGCCTGCTGCTGCGCTTGAAGTAAGGGGGGTGTTCGGCAGGGCTTGCAGCCCTGCCGAACAACCCCCTAATCGTGACCGCTGTCGTCCAGGCTGATGATGCCGCGCCGCAGCGCCTGGGTCACCGCGTGCGTGCGATCGCCCACGCCCAGCTTGTCCATCAGGCTCTTCATGTGCGCCTTCACCGTCTGCTCTGAAATCTGCATGCGCTCGCCGATGCGCTTGTTCGACAGGCCACCGGCCACGTGCCGCAGCACTTCGGTCTCGCGCGGCGACAACCGGTCTTCCACCACATGCGCGGCGATGCTCGCCGCCACCGCTGGTGGAATCGGCGCGCGCCGGCCGCCCGCAACCATGCGGATCGTGTCGACCAGCTCGTGGCGCAGCATGTCCTTCAGCAGGTAGGCGCTGGCGCCGGCCTGCAACGCCCGCACCGCACGTACGTCACCGCGGTAGGTGGTCAGCACGATGATGCGCGCGCGCGGGTCCATTGCGCGGATCCGCACGATGGCTTCCACACCATCCAGGCGGGGCATCTGCAGGTCCATCAGCACCACGTCCGGCTGCAGCTGCTGGTAGCGTGCGATGGCTTCCTCGCCGTCGGCGGCTTCACCGAGCAGGCGCAGATCGGGTTGTGCGCCCAGCAGGGCGGCCAGGCCGTCACGCAGCAGCGGGTGGTCGTCGACCACCAGTACGCCGATCGGGGCAGGGGTTTCAGTCATGGCTCGTTCTACTCCAGGGCCAGCGCCAACGTGATGGGCGGCGGTGATACAGGCGCCGGGCGGGAACTGCCAGCGCGACTTCGGTCCCCAGCCCGGGGCGGGTCCACAGCTGCAGTTCCGCGCCAAGGCGCTGCGCGCGCTCGCGCATGCCCTGCAGGCCCCAATGGCCATGGCCGGCATTTTCGTCGGCGATGCCCACGCCATCATCGCGCACGTGTAGAAGGAAGCACCGCGTGCCGTAGGACAGCTCCACTTCGATGGCGCTGGCATTGGCATGGCGCAGCGCATTGCGGATCGCCTCGCGTCCGATCAGGAACACTTCCTCGGCGGCATCAGCCTGCAGCGGTGGGTGGGGGCCTTCCACGGTCAGGCGCAGCGGATTGGTGCCGTGCCCGGCATACTCGGCGTGCACATCGGCCAGTGCCGAAGCGAGGTCGCGACCCGCGAACGGCCCCTCGCGCAGCGCATTGACCCGCTCGCGGCCCTCGGCCAGGTTGCGCTCGGCCAGCTGCATCGCCGACTCCAGCTGGCTGCGCACCGGCTCGGGGGTCTGGGGTGACTGGCTGATCGCATGCAGGCGCAGGATAAGGCCCTGGCTGCCCTGCAGCAGGGTGTCGTGCAGGTCGCGCGCGATGCGTTCGCGTTCGCCATTGCGTTCCTGCAGGCGCGCACGGAACAGCGCGGCCAGCTGCCCGCTGCGGATGCGTACTGCCAGCACCAGTAGTGCGAGCACGGCGGCGGTGCACAGCAGTTTGAACCACACGGTCTGGATGAAGGTAGGCGCGATGCGGAAGCTGCGGCTGGCCGGTGCGGTGCTCCAGATGCCGTCCTCATTGGCGGCTTCCACCTCGAACCGGTAGTTGCCTGGCGCGAGGTTGGTGTAATACGCGCGGGTGCTGCTGCCCGCGTCCTGCCAGCCATCGTCAACGCCGGACAGGCGATAGCGATAGCGGTTGCGTTCCGGGCGTGCCAGCGACAGCGCCACGTAGTCGATCTGCAGCTGGCTGGTGCCGGCCGGCAGGCGCAGGCCGTCCCGCAGTGGTTGCCGTTCGCTGCCATGCAGCACGTCGCCGATGCGCACGCTGGGAGCCATCGCATTGACGTGCGACCGGGTGGTGTCCAGCCAGGCCAGGCCCTGGTTGGTGGCCAGCCATAGCAGGCCGTCGTCGGCCAGCACGGCGGTGGGGATCGGTCCGCTCTGCAGGGCGATGCCCGGCATGCCATCCACCGCATCGAACAGGCGTGGCGTCACCGGCTGCCCGGTACGCAGCGCCCGCCGCAACTGATCGCTCCCCAACCGGACCAGGCCACGACTGCCATTGAGCCACAGGTGACCGTGCGCATCGGCAACCATGCCGGTGATGCCCTCCAGCACGTCGGCCATGTCGGTGCTGACCGGCATGAAGCGGCCATTGCCGAGGCGGGCGGCCAGCCCGGCCTCACCGGCCACCAGCAACAGGTCCTGGTGGTGCAGCAGCGCGGTGACCGGCCCGACCAACAGCCCGTGGTTGGCATCGAAGGTTTCGATGCGGGTCGCGCCCATGCTGCGCAGCCGGCCGTCGGCATAGCCGAGCAGCAGCTGGCCATTGGCATCCAGCGCCAGTGATGAGCAGGCCTGTTCGGGCAGGCGCGTTTCGCGCTGCCACTGGCCGTGCAGATAGTGCAGCACGCCACGTTCACCGGTGCAGACCCAGGCCTGGTCGTCATCGGCGAACAGCAGGGCATGCAGCGGTTGCCCGGTGAAGGGCTCGGGCAGCGGAATCAGCGTGGTGTGGCCGGCCACAGTGCGTGCCAGGTTGACCCAGTCGAACTGCCAGATCGGCGTGGGCGCCCGGCGCGCGGCCGCCTGCAGTTGTGCGGCGCTGCCTTCCAGCAGTGGCCGGCGCAGGTCGTACGGCTTGAGGTCCTCGCCGTAGCCGTACACACGCCCATCGCTGGCCCGCACCAGCGAGCGATAGGGATCACTGGGGCCGACCGCCAGCGTGTGCACGCTGCGCACGCGGAAGCGGTTGAGGCCCAGATTGGTGCCGACCCAGAGATTGCCTTCGCGGTCGGCGATGATCGGCACGGCCGAGGTGGCGGTCAGCCCGTGCGGCGAATCGAAACGCTCCATGCGCACGGCGCGGCTGCCGTCGAACGTGACCCGGGCCACACCGCCATGCGGGCTCATCGTGGCCCATAACGCGCCGTCGGCAGTGAACTGCAGGCGCGCGGCGACCAGGTCCGGCAGGCGTCGCGCTTCGCGTTCGCTGTCCGGCAGCAGGCCCTGCGCATTGGCCAGCGGCGAGGTGCCGCGCACACGGTCGGCCAGCCAGACTTCGCCCTGCGGGCTCTCGGTCAGCGTCGCCATCTGGGATACAGCAATGCCGGTGTCCTCGAAACGCGGTTGGCCTGCAGGACGCATCCAGATCCTGAGGTTGGCCAGTACCCAGAAGGTGCCACGGCTGTCGTGCAGCACCCATTGCACGCGGTGTTCCGGAACGCCCGTGTCTGCGGGCAGCGGCTGCCAGCGCTGGCCATCGAACTCGCGCAGCCCTCCATTGATGGCTGCCCACATGCGGCCGTCTCGGTCCTGGCTGAAGTGCGGTACCACGCCAACCGGCACGCCCTGGCCGCGGCCGTAGTTGTACAGCTGGCCGCGCGCGAACTGGCTGATGCCTGCCTGGAAGTAGCCGATCCACAGTGCGCCATCGGCGCTGTGTTCCAACGTGACCATGTTGGTGGACGGGTAGCGGGTGCCAGCCGGTGGCGCCTGCCGTTCGAAGCGACGTCCGTCGAATCGGTACAGGCCCGAACCGGTAGCCAACCACAACAGGCCGTCACGGTCCTGGCTGATGTCCCAGATGTCACCGGGTGCACCCTGGCCGACCCGCCAGGCGGTGTGCTCGTAGCCGGGCAACCCGCTGCTCACGGCCGGCCGCTGCACGGCGAGGGCGGGCAGGGCGGTCCACAGCAGCAGGCACGCCAGCAGCGCCGGCAGGCGACGCAGGAACGGGAAGGGGCGGCCACGCATGGCGCGCATTCTCGCAGGTGCGGGGCAGCCGCGGGTGACCCGAACGGGGTAGGCGCCTGGTGCCGTGGTCGGCTATCACGCCGGCATGTCCTGTGGAGTCCGGCCATGCAGCGCCTGTTCGTGATGTTCCCCGACCGCGGGCCGGGCATCGGCCTGCTGTGGCTGCGGCTGTGCGTGGCCGCTGCATTGTGCACGCCGGGCACGCACGCGGGCTGGCTGTCGGCGCTATGCCTGCTGGCGGTGGCGATGCTTGCACTGGGCGTATTGACGCCGCTGGCGGTAGTGCCGGCAACACTGGGCCTGTATGCACAGGCACTGCCGTGGCCACTGGTGGTGTTGCCGCTGGCCTTGCTGGCGCTGGGCCCTGGCGCTTATTCACTGGATGCGCGGTTGTTCGGGCGCCGCCTGCTCGGCCGTCGGCCTCCCCCATTCGGGTAGGTGCTGGCCTCGACCGACGGGGGTAGGGCATCACGCAGGGGTCACGCACCATGGGGCATCCCTTCGCGGCGTCCCGCATGGCCACCATCCTTCCGCCTGATCCGCCCGCCGCTTCACTGGCGCCGCAGCAGGTCGCCGCATTGCAGCGTGCATTGCGCTATGTCGATGAACACCTGTCACAGCCGCTGCGGGTCACCGAACTGGCGGCCGTCGCCTGCGTCAGTCGCTTCCATCTGGTGCGCCTGTTCCGCAGCGGTACCGGCGCCAGCCCGCTGCGCTATGTACGCCGTCGCCGTATCGAACGTGCGCGCCAGCTGTTGTCGGCCCAGCACCTGCCGATGTCCTGCCTGGCGCAGCAGCTCGGCTTCTTCGACCAGAGCCATTTCGTCCGCAGCTTCCGCGCCGAGACCGGCTGCAGCCCCGGCCAGTACCTGGCCGGCGATGCAGCCCTGTTGCTTCCCCCTGATCGTGTTTCCAACGGAGTTCACCCATGAGCCTTGCCACCGCCACGCCCGCCCCGGCCCTGTTGTCGCCCACCGACCATGCCCTGGTGCTGATCGACTTCCAGTCACAGATGGCATTCGCTACCCATACCATCGACATCTCCGCGCTGCGCAACAACGTGTCGTTGATCAGCAAGGGTGCCAAGGGCTTCAATGTGCCGGTGGTGCTGACCACGGTTGCAGAAGCGTCGTTCTCCGGCCCGATGTTCCCGGAACTGCCGCAGATCTTCCCAGGCCAGCCGGTGTTCGACCGCACCTCGATGAATACCTGGGAAGACCGGGCGGTGATCGACGAGATCAACCGCATCGGCAAGCGCCGCCTGGTGCTTGCGGGCCTCTGGACCAGCGTCTGCATCGTCGGGCCGGCGCTGTCGGCGCTGGCGCAGGGTTTCGAGGTCTACGTGATCACCGATGCCTGCGGCGATGTCAGCGAAGAAGCGCACGAGCGTGCGATCACCCGCATGGTGCAGGCCGGCGCGGTGCCGATGACCAGCGTGCAGTACCTGCTTGAACTGCAGCGCGACTGGGCACGCGGTGAAACCTACGACCTGACCACCGGCATTGCCCGCGACCATGCCGGCGGCTACGGCATCGGCATCCAGTACGCCAAGCGCATGTTCGGCGCGCAGGAAGGCGGGCACTGAGCATGCTGGCTGGCCATGGCCTCGACCTGGCCCTGCTGATGCTGCGCGTGGCGGCAGGAGGCTTCCTGCTGCCGCACGCACTGGGCAAGCTGTTCGGCTGGTTTGGTGGACCGGGGCTGTCCGGCTTCGCTACCGAGCTGCGCGGCTTCGGGCTGCCGGCGATGGCGCCGCTGCCGTTGCTGCTGGCCCTGCTGCAGGTGCTGTCCGGGCTGGCCGTACTGCTGGGATGGCAGACCCGCATCGCCGCGCTTGCAGCGGCTGCTTTCATCGGCTTCACCGTCCTGTTGGCCCTGCCCAGGGGCTGGTTCTGGATGCGCGGTGGCAGTGAGTACCCGTTGATGTGGACCACGGTACTGCTGGCCATCGCGCTGGCCGGGCCCGGCACCTGGGCACTGGACGTCCACCGCCTTCCGGGAGACCTCGCATGAGTCACGATCCCCTCGATCACGGCCGCCGCAACGTGCTGCTGGCCAGCGGCGCCGCTGTTGCGCTCGGTCTGGCCGGCCGTGCCGGTGCCGAACTCGATTCCACTTCCAAGGAGCGTCGCATGAGCACGCTGGTCATCCGCAATGCCCGCATCACCACCCTCGACCCGCAGCAGCCGCATGCGCAGGCGCTGGCCGTGCAGGAAGGCCGCATCGTCGCCGTCGGCAGCGACGAGGAAATCATGCGTGGCTGGGGCAATGAAGCGACCTTGATCGACGCCCAGGGCCGGCGCCTGCTGCCAGGCCTCAACGACAGCCACACCCACCTGATCCGCGGTGGCCTGAACTACAACCTGGAACTGCGCTGGGACGGCCTGCGTTCGCTTGGCGACGCCCTGGACATGCTGAAGGCCCAGGTCGACCGCACGCCCGCACCGCAGTGGGTACGCGTGGTTGGTGGCTTCACTGCCGCGCAGTTCAACGAAAAGCGCCTGCCGACCCTGCAGGAGCTCAACGACATCGCGCCGGATACACCGGTGTTCCTGCTGCACCTGTATGACCGCGCACTCCTCAACCGTGCCGCGCTGCGCGCCTGCGGCTACAGCAAGGACACGCCGGATCCGCCGGGCGGGCAGATCGTGCGCGATTCGCTGGGCAACCCGACCGGGCTGCTGCTGGCCAAGCCGAATGCGTTGATCCTGTACGCGACGCTGGCCAAGGGACCGCGCCTGCCGATCGAGTACCAGGCGAACTCGACGCGCCACTTCATGCGCGAACTGAACCGGCTTGGCATCACCTCGGTGATCGACGCCGGCGGTGGCTTCCAGAACTATCCCGAGGATTACCAGGTCATCGAGCAGCTGCACCGCGATGATCAGCTGACGGTGCGCATTGCCTACAACCTGTTCACCCAGAACAAGGGCAGGGAAGTGGATGACTTCCGTGGCTGGAGCGAGATCCTGCAGCCGCGCCAGGGCGATGACCTGCTGCGCCACAACGGTGCCGGCGAGATGCTGGTGTTCTCCGCCGCCGACTTCGAACTGTTCAACGAGCCCCGCCCGGAACTGTCGCCGGAGCTTGAGCCGGAACTGCACGACGTGGTGAAGCTGCTGGTCGAGAAGCGCTGGCCGTTCCGCATCCACGCCACCTACGACGAGAGCATCACGCGCATCCTGGATGTGTACGAACAGGTCAACCGCGAGGTGCCGTTCGATGGCCTGCACTGGTTCATCGACCACGCCGAGACCATCACCCCGCGCAACATCGAACGCATCCGTGCGCTGGGTGGCGGCATTGCCGTGCAGCACCGCATGGCCTACCAGGGCGAAGCCTTCGTCGAGCGCTATGGCGTGCAGGCCGCGCGGCACACACCGCCGGTCAAGCGCATGCTGGCCGAAGGCGTGCCGGTCGGTGCCGGTACCGACGCCACCCGCGTGGCCAGCTACAACCCGTGGGTGGCGTTGTCCTGGCTGGTGACCGGGCGCACCGTGGGCGGTCTGGCCCTGTATGGCGATGAGAACCTGCTCGAACGCGAGCAGGCGCTGCGCCTGTGGACCCAGGGCAGCGCCTGGTTCTCCGGCGACGAAGCGGTGAAGGGCACGCTGAAAGCCGGTCAGCTGGCTGATTTCATCCTGCTCTCGGCCGACTTCTTCCGCGTGGATGACGCGCAGATCGCCGACATCACCAGCGTGCTGACCGTCGTCGGCGGCCGCATCGTGCACGCCGACGGCGACTACGCCGGCCTTGCGCCGCAGCTGCCGCCGGCGATGCCGGACTGGTCGCCGGTCAACCGGTTCGGTGGCTACCACGTCGGCGGTGCGGCCACCGGGTTGGCCACCACCCATCGCCGCCATCACGGCGTGGCCTGCAGTACCCACGGTGCGCACGGGCATGCCGCGCAGCACGCGGCGCCGACCAATGACCTGACCGCGTTCTGGGGCGCGATGGGATGCTCGTGCTTCGCGTTCTGAGCCTGGCGCTGCTGGCCGTGCCATCGCTGGCGCTGGCCTGCGAGGGTGGCCACTGCACTGATGCCGGTGACGGCCAATTGCAGTGGGATGCCTCACTGCGCGTGCGTGGCCTGTACTACGACCCGACCCGGTTCGGTATCGGTGGCAGCGAAGATGGCCATGGCCTGCTGCGTGCGCTGGCCTCGGCCACCTATGTGGAGGACCGCTGGCAGGCAAAGCTGCAGCTGGGCGTGCATGCTGAGAATGGCAGGGCCGGCGGACCCGGCCGCACCGACCGCAGCGCGTTGGACGTGCAGCAGGCGTATTGGCGCTGGCAGCGCGGCGGCTTCCACCTGCAACTCGGTCGGCAGGAAGCCGGCTACGGAAGCTCACGACTGTTGTCTGTGCGCGATGGGCCGAACATCCGCCTGGCCTTCGATGGTGCGCGCCTGGGCTGGAAAGGCCGCCTCGGCACGCTTGATCTGATGGCACTGCGACCGGTGGAGAACCGGCCGGGTGCCTTTGATGATCGCGGGGAGCACGGTGCCCACCTGTGGGGTGCCTATGCCACCACGGCACGCGGGCAGGGCGCGGGGCAGTGGGATCTGTATCTGCTGGACTACCGCCGCGAAGGCGCACGCTTCGCGGCGGGTTCCGGCATCGAGCGGCGGCAGACCTTGGGTGCGCGCTGGTTCGGCCAGGCCGGTGCACTGGACTGGAACAGCGAGCTGGTGGCGCAGGGCGGTGAACTGCGAACGGCCGTCGGCACGCTCGATATCCGCGCCTGGACGCTGGCCACCGATACAGGGTGGCGCTGGGCGGAGCTGCCGCTGCAGCCGCGTCTGGGGCTGAAGGCCGACATCGCCAGTGGCGATGGCAATCCGCGTGACGGCCGCCTGGGGACCTTCAATGCGCTGTTCCCGAAATCGGCCTACTTCAGCGAGGCCAGCCTGCTGGCCCCGGCCAATCTGATGGACGTGCAGCCGACCCTGACCCTGCGCCTGCACGACACGGTGACGACGGAGCTGGGCGTACAGATGGCCTGGAAGCATCGTCGCGCCGATGCGGTCTACACCACGCCGGCGCCGTTGGTGGCGTTGCCAGGCGGTGCCGGTGCTGCGCGCCGCATCGGTAATCAATACAAATCCGAAACCCGCTGGCAGGCCAGCGAACACTGGCAATGGCAGCTGCAGCTGGCCTGGGTCGATGCCGGTCCTGCGCTGAAGCAGGCCGGTGGCCAGGACACGCTGTTCGCCTCGATCGTTGGAGCATGGCAATGGTGAACGCAAGCGCGTCGCAACCCCCCGTACAGGCCGCAGGTGCCTGGTCCCCGCTGAAGATCCAGATGTTCCGCTCGATCTGGCTGGCGATCCTGGCCAGCAACATCGGCACCTGGGTCAATGACGTGGCGGCCGCCTGGGTCATGGCCGAACGTACCGGTTCGCCGTTGATGGTGGCGCTGGTGCAGTCGGCCACCACGGTGCCGATCGTGCTGCTGGCACTCGCCGCCGGAACGCTGGCCGACATCGTCGATCGCCGCAGGTACCTGTTGGCGACCCAGGGCTGGATGCTGCTGGTCGCGGCCGTGATGGCGGCGCTGACTGCGATGGACATGCTGACTCCGCAGCTGCTGGTACTGCTGACCTTCTGCATGGGTTGCGGTGCAGCGATGGCAATGCCGGCGCAGGCCGCAATCGTGTCCGAGCTGGTGCCGCAGCCGATGCTGGCCTCGGCGGTGGCGCTGAACTCGATCGGCATCAACATCGCCCGCTCGATCGGCCCGGCCATTGGTGGCGTGATCGTGGCGCAGCTGGGTGCGGTGTGGGCGTTCGGCTTCAATGCCATCACCTTTGCCGCGATGCTGTTCGTGGTGTGGGGCTGGAAGCGTGATCCCAAGCAATCCAGCCTGCCACCGGAAGGCTTCGGTGCCGGCTTGAAGGCGGGCCTGCGCTATGCCAGCCGCGCTGGACGCCTTCAGGCCGTGCTGATCAAGTCGGTGGGCTTCTTCTTCTTTGCTGCGGCGATGAATGCACTGCTGCCGGTGGTGGTGCGCGGCCAGATGCAGGGTGGGGCGGGGCAGTACGGCATGCTGCTGGGTTGCATCGGTATCGGTGCAGTGGGCGGGGCCTTGCTGCTGCCGAAGCTGCGCGCGCAGCTGGATCGCGACCTGCTGGTGCTGCTGGCCACGCTGTCGCTGGCGCTCAGCCTGGTCGGGCTGGCGCTGACCCGCAGCTGGTACGTGCTTCCGGCTGTGATGCTGGTCAATGGCTTCGCCTGGATCACCGTGCTGTCGTCGCTGCAGATCGCCGCGCAGACGGCGGTGCCGGCATGGGTACGTGCGCGTGCGCTGGCGCTGTACATCATGGTGTTCTCGGCCGGCATGGCGGCCGGTGGCCTGAGCTGGGGCGCGTTGGCACAGCGCACCTCGCCGGAGCAGGCGTTGCTGGTGGCTGCCGCAGGTGCGGTGATCGGCGGACTGCTGGTGTGGCGCGTGCGGATTGCTGGCACCGAGGATCTGAACCTGCGTCCGGCCGGGCACTGGCCCGCGCCCGAGCTGTCGGTGCCGGTGTCGAACGATCGCGGCCCGGTGCTGGTCACCATCGAGTACCGCATCGACGGTGCTGATCGTGCCGCGTTCCAGTCGCAGATGCGCGCGCTGGGCACGATCCGCCGCCGCGATGGCGCGGTGGTCTGGGGCGTGGTCGAGGACGTGGCCAGTCCAGGCATCCACCTGGAGTATTTCGTGACCCCGTCGTGGCTGGAGCACCTGCGCCAGCACGAACGCATCACCGCTGATGACAAGGCCATCCAGGAAGTGTTGCGGGAGCTGCATCGCGGTGAGCGTGCCCCCGTGGTGCGTCACTTCGTGGGTGGGCATGACCCGCTGCCTGCCGCCGTGCCGCATCACCACACCGACATCTGACCCGTCGGTGGTAGAGCCGGCCGCTGGCCGGCTGCGCGTGATCACGATGGTGATCGGGTTGCCGGCCAGCGGCCGGCACTACCGAAGCAGAGGCCGCTGGCCGGCTGTGCGTGATCACGATGGGTGATGGGGTTGCCGGCCAGCGGCCGGCACTACCGAAGCAGAGGCGTTTGACCCGCCAGTGGTAGAGCCGGCCGCTGGCCGGCTGCGCGTGATCACGATGGATGATCGGGTTGCCGGCCAGCGGCCGGCTCTACCGAAGCAGAGGCGGTTGACGCGCCGGTGGTAGAGCCGGCCGCTGGCCGGCTGTGCGTGATCACGATGGGTGATCGGGTTGCCGGCCAGCGGCCGGCACTACCGAAGCAGAGGCCGCTGGCCGGCTGCGCGTGATCACGATGGTGATCGGGGTTGCCGGCCAGCGGCCGGCACTACCGAAGGGGCGGCGGCACCGGTGCAGCGCCGCCGCGGTACATCAGCTGCGCGCGAACGCGAGCAGGTCGGCGTTGAACTGGTCGGCGTGGGTGACGGTCAGGCCATGCGGCGCACCGGCGTACACCTTCAGCTCGGCATCCCTGATGATCTGCGAGGACAGCTTCGCCGAGGCATCGAACGGGACGATCTGGTCGTCATCGCCGTGCACCACCAGCGCCGGCACGTCGATCTTCTTCAGGTCCTCGGTGTAGTCCACTTCCGAGAATTCGTGCACGCAGTCGTACTGGCCCTTGACGCCGCCGAGCATGCCCTGCAGCCAGAACGAATCACGCATGCCCTGGGTAACGGTATTGCCATCGCGGTTGGCACCGAAGAACGGTGTGGTCAGGTCCTTGAAGAACTGCGAGCGGTCACCGCCCGTGCCCTTGCGGATGCCGTCGAAGACGTCCAGCGGGGTGCCGGCCGGATTGGCGTCGGTTTTCAGCATCAGCGGCGGCACGGCGCCGACCAGCACCACTTTTGACACGCGCTTGCTGCCGTGGCGGCCGATGTAGTGGGCCACTTCGCCGCCGCCGGTGGAATGGCCGACCAGGATCGCGTCCTTCAGGTCCAGCGCCTCGATCACCGCGGCCAGGTCATCGGCGTAGGTGTCCATGTTGTTGCCATCCCAGGTCTGGCTCGAACGGCCGTGGCTGCGACGGTCGTGGGCGATCACGCGGAAGCCGTTCTGGCCCATGAACAGCATCTGCGGGTCCCAGGCATCGGACGACAGCGGCCAGCCGTGGGCGAACACGACCGGCTGGCCGGTGCCCCAGTCCTTGTAGAAAATGCGGGCGCCATCGGCGACGGTGACGTAATTGCTCATTGCGGGTTCCTTGGCGGAAGGGAGGGAAGGCACTGGCAGCGGTGCCGGGGCCTTCGGCAGTACATCGCAGTGCACTTCGGACGGCTTGCACGGCTGTGCTGGATTGCCCGGACTGTGACGCGTATCGCTCTGGCATGAAGCGGCCACCGCGCAGACGATGGCGGCAGCCTGGTCGAGGAGCCCGCGATGCCGAGAATGCGATGCAGCCCACTGTTGTGCCTGATGCTGGTCACGGCGGTTCATGCGCAGACCAACGTCTACAAATGCGTGGACGGGCCACATCCGGTCTATCAGCAGACACCCTGCCAGGGGCATGCGGAATGGCGCTGGGAGGTGCCCGAGGAGCAGTCGCTGTCACGCGGACCGGTGCCAAAGCCGGCCGGCGCGGGCAGCGCGGTGCCGGCGCGACCGCGCACCGTGCGCTCGGGGCGGCCGCAGGCCGCGCTGATACCCATCAGCACGGACCCCAGGGCCTGTGAGCGCGCACGACAGCGCCGCGGGGAGGTGCTGGCCAAGGCCAAGCGCCTGGACTTCGTACAGCGTCGGCAGCTCGATGACGCGGTGTACGACGCCTGCCGCTGAGCGTGGCTCACGAAAGGCCGTAAACGACAACGGCGCCCTGTGGCGCCGTTGTGCGTGGATGCGGATGGCCGGGCCTCAGCGACCGTCGCTGGCGGCAGCCGGTGCCGGCGAAGGCACGCTTTCCGGCTTGGGCAGGCTCAGTTCCGGGTTGCCCTGTTCGGCCTGCAGGATCTGGATGCGGCGCTGCAGGGCGTCCAGCTGGCTGTTGGTGCTCTGCACGTCGGTGCTGAGGCTGACCGCCTGCTGCTGCGCCTGCTGCAGGGCCGCGCTGACCTGGGCCGACTGCGCCTGCTGCTGTTCCATTTCCTGCTGCAGGGTGCGCAGGCGCTCCTCGTTGTAGGCCACCAGGCGCTCGGTGTAGCGCTTGCCGGCTTCCAGGCGGGTCGTATCGATGTAGACCTGCGCCAGCTGTTCCGATTGCTGGGCAAAGGTGCGGTAGACGCGCTCGGCGTTGTCGACCGCATCGGTCTTGATCACCCGCCAGAAGTTCTTCTCCTGGAACAGGGCGACGTAATAGGTCAGGGTGTTGGCGTTGAACAGCAGGCTGGCGCCATAGTTGCCGTTGTAGGTCGTGCGCAGCTCGGTCAGCTGGCGCGAATCCATCAGCTGCTTGAGTTCGTCAACGGTATTGCGCACCACCGGCGCGCTGCGTGCGGCCGGCTCTGCGGCTGCTTCGCGGTCGCCACGGGCAGCCATTGCCGCCGGTGCCACCAGCATCATGGCCACGGCCAGCAGTGCCGCGCCGCGCGCGTGCCGGGCGAAGACCGCGCCCCCTGAAGTTTCTCGCATGTCTAGACCATCCACGGATGAGTGTGGGTTGAGATGAAGGTGGTTCCCCGCCGGGAGTCTAGCATGGGCGCAGGCGCCGCCAAGGGCGCCTGTCACGGGTCAGTAGACCAGCTGCGCCGCGCTGCACTGGATCGACTGCACGTTGACGTCGGTGCGGCCGAGTTCCAGGCCCAGCACGCTCGCCAGCAGGTTGGTCAGCAGGGTGCCGACGCTGTTGAGCACCGGCCGCAGGGCGGTCAGGATCGGCTTGAGCAGCGTGCACAGCAGGCCGCTGCAGCTCACGCTGCCATCCGGATTGGTGACGCCGGTTCCACCGGTACCATCGAGGAAGCCGGCCGGCGCGGTCTGGATGTACGAGGCCAGGTTGTTGCGTACACACCCGTTGTAGTCGATCAGGTTGCCCAGCAGGCTGTCGCAGCGGTTGATCAGCAGGCCGCCCACCAGCGATCCGAGCAGCCCATCGAGCACGCCCAGTCCCTGGCCGGTGACGGTCACCTTGAACGCGTCCCAGACCGGACCGTCCTTGTGGCAGGTGGCCAGGTTCAGCAGGCCGCAGGCGTAGGGCAGGCCTCCAGGTACGGTCCAGCTGTTGAGCGGGGCCAGTTGCCGACTTGCGTCGCCATCGCGCA
This sequence comes from Stenotrophomonas sp. YJH_SMC_64, assembly GCF_059371375.1. NCBI lineage: Bacteria > Pseudomonadati > Pseudomonadota > Gammaproteobacteria > Lysobacterales > Lysobacteraceae > Stenotrophomonas > Stenotrophomonas sp. YJH_SMC_64. The sequence goes on from NZ_JCAFUN010000004.1 coordinate 201,751, forward strand.
GCAGTGGAATCAACTTGTCCACCTCATAGCGGGTGTTCGGCGGGAAGGCCGCCTGCAGGTAGCGGTCGGCCAGTGCCTTGGCAGTGTCGTTGGCGCTCATGCCCTGCTTGGGTGAGCTGAGCATGCCTGACAGCACGCGCAGCAGTTCATTGACCAGGTCAGACACCGCGTTCCCTACTGCCAGCGGGTTGATCCGGGTCGAGGCGGTCTCGCCGGCGGCCAGGGTCAGGTTCTGGGAGCTGGTCAGGGCGGGCAGGGTGATCCTGTCATTGATCAAGGGTTGTCCGAGTAGTCTCAGCAACTGCTCGTTCTTCAGGGTGGCGTCGCAGACATTGCTCCTGGAAAAGCGTTGCGCCGGGTCGACATTACCGACGCAGGCGCGCAGCACCGACGAATCGACCTGGATGGTGGCCTTGGGTGGACTGGCGCCGCACTGGATACCGGTCAGCGTGCCCATCGCGTTGGCGACATCGACATGCAGTGGCAGGTGCAGGCGCGTGCCGAGCAGGTTCAGCAACGGGCCCACCGCGAACAGGTTGTTGCTGTCCACGTCCACCATCAGCCGCACCTGCGCGTTGTACGCGCGTGTGCCGACGCCACCGATGGCGATCGAGGGCGGTTCCACCACGCCGGCCTGGATGTTGATGCCCAGCAGGTCCAGTCCCTTCACCGCAACGCCATTGCCGTCGTTGGCGATGGAGATGGCGGTACTGATCAGGTTGAGCACGTTGACCTTCGTTTCCAGCGCGCTGCCGATCGTGCCATCGGGCGAGACCACTTCGGCGAACAGACCGCCGCCACCGGACTGGCTGCCCAGCACGATGTTGAGCTTGTTGATGTCCAGCTGGGTGGCGACCAGATCGGACAGTGCACGCAGCTGTACGCCCACGGTGCTGTCGCGGCCGACCACGGTGGCGGTGGCATCGACCAGCTGTGCCAGCGAGATCTTGTTGACCGACAGCAGCCGGTTGAAGTCAGCCACGCTGAGGTTGGCGCTGACCGGGATGTTCAATGCCTTGAGCAGACCCGACGGCGTGATGTTGGCCTGGGCGAGGCCGTCATAGGACAGCACGGTGGCATTGGTCACATCCAGGCCGACCAGGCGCAGGGTCGACAACAGTACCGAGTCGCCATTGGTGCGCAGCAGCTGCGAACCGACCGCGAATACTGCAGTGGGCTCCGAACGGCGGGCTACGGCCTCCACGCTGACGGTGGGCAGGCCGGTGTTCTGGCCGAAGAACGGCAGCACGCTGCGCTGCGCGACTACCTGCACGGCATTGCGCGGGTTGCTGGCATCGACGGTGGTGACGAAGCGGTTCGACGTGCTGCGTGTGGCGCTCCAGTTGCCGCAGCGGATCTGCACGGTGCCTGCAAACCTGTTCTGGGTGACCGCGCTCTGCCGCGCTGCACTGTTGTCGCTGTTGTCAGACGTGCACAGCTCCAGCCGTTGTGCACCGGCCAGTGCAGCGAGGTCCGCGACTTTCTGTGCGTCACGCTTGGCCCAGAACAGATAGCCGATCTCTACCAGGCCCAGCATGGCGAGCAGCGCCAGCATGACCAGCATCATGGTGACCGACATGCCGCCGCGTGGGCGGCCGAAACTGAACTGGCGTGGGCGTTTCATGGCCTACCTCAGCGTCCCGATGAGGATGATCCCTTGGACTTGGCGACATCGGTTTCAAAGAAGTCCGGGATCTCGTGTTCGAAGCTCTTCATGTAGCGGGCGTAACTCAACGTAGCCTGGTCGCCGAGGATCGGCAGGCGTTGCCCGGCCTGCTGCCCTGATGCCTGCAGGCGGAACAGGTCGCGCGTGGTGTCGCCGATCTGGCTGCGGCCGGGTCGCGCGGCTGCAGCGTTGCCGTCGGTGATGGCGACCGCTGCAGGCGCCGCCTGCGGCACCGGTGCCGGCGGGGTCGCCAGGTCCACGGTGGCCAGTGACTCGGACTGCAGCGGCTGCGAAGGCGGCGCAGCGGGCGTGCTGCCGCCAAGCATCTGCCCGGTCAGGGGTTGCTGCTGCGCCTGCGCGCCGCCGGTCAACAGCAGGCAGGCCAGTGCAGGCAACAGGTGTCGGGTCAGGGGCATGGCGCTCATGGAGTGTTTCCGTTCGGCTGATCGGAGGTGCTGAAGCGTTCCAGCATCGAGGGCGGCAGGCGCTGCGGATCGCGCTCATCGCGGCTGTCGCGGCGTGGTTCCGCCGCCAGTCGCGTGGCGCCGGGCCGGTTGCTGCCGGCATCGCTGGCGGTAGCACGCGCGGGGGCCGGCACGACTGCGGCAGCTGCCGCGGCGGCCTGGCGCTGCTGCAGGCGGGCACGGATCTGCGCGGCCTGTTGCTGGATGCTGCGGCGGGTGTCCTCGTTGAGATTGGCCTGTCCGGCGAGGCGCTCCGCAGTGGTGGTGTCGCCACGCAGCACCGCCCACAGGGCGAGGTTGGCGGTGGCCTTGGGATTGCCTGGAGACAGCTCCAGCGCCTTTGCCAACGGTTCACGCGCCTGTTCGAACTGACCTGCACGCAGACGTGCATAGCCGAGATCGCCCAGGTAATCGGTGTTCAATGGCTGCAGCTGCGTGGCCCGGGCCAGTGCCTCCTCACTGCCGCCATCGTCGTCACGGCGCGCGGCGATCAGGCCCAGGCCGTGTGCGGCTGCAGCGGCCTGCGGGCCACTGGAGAGCTCGCGGTACAGGGCGATGGCAGCGTCGGCCTGGCCGGTCTCGCGCAGGGCGTCGGCCTGCAGCAGGCGCAACGCCGGCGGGTCGCCATAGCGCTGGCGGAAGGCATCGACGTGGGCCAGCGAGGCATACCAGGCACCCTGCTGCTGCATGCGCCCGATCAGTTCCAGGTAGGCATTGCGGCTGTCCTGCGGCGCCGGTTCGGGCGCGGCCAGGCTGGGCGCGCGCAGGTACTTCGGCGTGGTCGACGCACAACCACTGGCGACGGCGGCAAGGGCGAGCAACAGGCAGGAGGTGCGCAGGGCAGGCATCAGGGCGATCCCATCTTGGACATGGTGGTGGCCAGCGCGACCAGCGCCGGTCCGGCAAGAACCAGCATCAGCGCTGGCAGCAGGGTCAGCATCATCACCACGGTCATCTTCACCGAGAGCTTGCCAACCTTTTCCTTCAGGGCGTTGCGGCGCTGTTCGCGCAACCGGATGCTGAACTGCCGCAGTGGTTCCTGCACTGCGCCGCCATGCGCGTGCACCTGCAGGATCAACTGCATCAGGCTGGTCAGGTCATCATCCGCGTAGACCTCGCTCAGCCGGCGCAGGGACTGCGCGCGCGTGCGGCCATGGGTGTACGCGACGTTGGCCTCCTGCAACTCGCCGCCAAGCACCGGCAACGCGTCGCGCAGCTTGTCGCCCAGCGTCTGCAGGCTCTGGTCCATGCTGAAGCCCACGCCCTGCAGCAGGCGCAGCAGGTCGATCAGCAGGGGCAGCTCGTTGTCGACGGCGCGCCGGCGCCGCTTCACCCACGAAGAGAGGATGAACTTCGGCAGCAGCAGGCCTGCCGCGAGCGCACCGATCACAACCATCATCCTGGCCAGCCCCTGGGCGCTGCTGAACGCCAGGGCCAGCACCAGCACCAGCACGCCCAGCAGCAGGCGCAGGCCAAGATAGATGGCGGTGCCACGACGTGTGTTCCAGCCCGCCAGGTCCAGCAGCAGCCGGTCTTCATTGGCCAGCAATGCAGATTCCAGGCGGCCGCCACTGAGCGCGCGCCCGAAGCGTTCCAGCCAACCCAGCGAATCACGGCGCGCGGCCTCCGTGTCGCGCGCCTCATCCCGCGGTTGCAGTGCGGTCTTCAAGGTGGCCGAGGTGCGCTGTTCGCGATGGCTGCGCACCCATCCGGCGATGCCCAGCAGGGCAACACCGGCGGCCAGAACCAGCAGCGACAGGGCAAACCAGGTGCTGGCACTCATCGGGCACCTCCGTGGCGGATCCGGGTGGTCATAGCGACTTGGCCAGGCGGTAGAGCAGGAACGCGCCAAACAGCTCCAGCCCCAGCGCGATCAACAGGATCTTGTGACCCAGCGGATCGTGCAGCACCGGCTGGAAGAATTCGGGGCTCGATATGGCCATCAGCACCGCGCTGGCCGGTGGCAGCAGGCCGAGCACCCAGGCTGACATGCGCGTTTCCGACGTGGTCGCGGCCAGCTCCTGCTGGGCCTGCTCCAGGTCGCGCATGAAATCGCCCATGCGCTGCAGGATCTGATCGGAGCGTCCGCCGATGCGTACGCTGACACCGATCACGACGGACAGCACCTTGAGCACATCCATCCGGTAGGGCTGTGCCGCCAGGCTCAGGGCACGGTCCAGGTCCATGCCGCTGCGCGCGTAGCGCACGGTGGTGTCCAGCAGTCCGCGCAGCGGCGCGCTGGTCTGCATCGACGCCACCTGGAAGGCAGCCTGCAGGCTGTTGCCGAGCGCGGTCAGCCGCACCAGGTTGTCGAGGAAGTCGGGCAGCTGGTGCAGCAGTTGTGCACGCAGTTTCGTGGTGCGGCGCATGACCCACAGCCAGCAGGCCAGCAGGTACAGCAGCAGGGTCAGGGGGAACATCCACGCCGTACCGAGCCTGAGCATGGCCACGACCGAAAGCACCAGTCCCGGCACCAGCATCATGATGGGCAGCTTCCAACCCGTCTGCAGGCCCGCACGTTGCAGCAGGCCGTCCAGCGGCAACACCCGGCGCCCGGCACTTGCCGGTCGCGCCGGGTCGTTGGCGGCGGCTACGGATGCCCCGGCCGGGGCTCCGCCACTGGCGCCTCCGCGAGCCAGCTGCTGCTCGGCGTGCTGCAGCGAAGCCTGGCGTTGCTCCCGGTTGCTGGCGGTGCCCCACAGCCATACCGCAAGCGCCAGCAGCACCGAGATGATGCTCAGTACACCCAGCAGCAGGCCCGTGCCCATGCTCAGAAGTCTCCGTACAACGATTCGCGCAACTGCTGCCGGAACGGCTCCAGCTTGTGCGAATGCGGGTGGAAGCCCAGTCCGATCCAGCGATCGATTTCCTTGCCGTTGCCATCGATCTGCAGTTCGTGACGGAACATTTCCTGGGTCGTGATCAGGTTGTCACTGACACCGGTGATTTCCGTGATCGAGACCAGCACGCGCCGGCCGCTGCCCAGCCGCGAGATCTGCACGATGAAGTCGATGGCGCTGGCGATCTGCCGGCGCAGGCTGTCCTCGCTGCCCTGGAACCCGGCAAACCCGGCCAGCATCTCGATGCGGTACAGGCAGTCGCGCGGAGAGTTGGCATGGATGGTCGCCATCGAGCCGTCATGGCCGGTGTTCATCGCCTGCAGCATTTCCAGTACCTCGGCGCCGCGCACCTCGCCGACCACGATACGGTCCGGGCGCATGCGCAGGCTGTTGCGGACCAGATCGCGGATGCTCACCGCGCCATGGCCTTCGGCGCCACCGATGCGGCTTTCCAGGCGGACCACGTGCGGGTGGTTGAGTGACAGTTCGGCGGTGTCCTCGACGGTGATCACGCGTTCGTTCGGCGGCACGTAGCTGGCCAGTGCGTTCAGCAGTGAAGTCTTGCCGGAACTGGTGCCGCCGGACACCAGGATGTTGCAGCGGCCCAGCACCATGGCCTTCAGCAGCGCCTGCATCGGCGCATCGAAGGTGCCCTTGGCCAGCAGCTCGTCGGGGGTGAACGGATCCTTGCGGAACTTGCGGATGGAGACCATCGGCCCATCCACTGCCAGCGGCGAGATGATCGCGTTGAGGCGGCCACCGTTGGGCAGGCGCGCATCGACCATCGGGTTGGAGTCGTCCAGTCGGCGGCCCAGCGGCGCGAGGATGCGGCGAAGGATGCGCAGCAGGTGCGTGTCGTCGGTGAAACGCTGGGTGGCGCGCTTGAGTTGTCCTCCCTGCGAGACATGCACATCCTTGAACCCGTTGATCAGGATGTCCTCGATCGTCGGGTCGTGCAGCAGGTCGTCGAGCGGGCCGAAGCCGGTCAGCTCCTTGACCAGGCCTTCGGCCACCACCTGCATCTCCTCCTCGTTGATCGGGATGCGCCATTCCTGGATGAAGCCCACCGTCTGCACCTGCACCCAGCGGGCGATGGTGTCAGGGGCCCAGGAATCGATGTCGATGCGCTCGTCCTCGATGCTGTTGAGCAGGTGCTCATGGGCGGCCGACAGCACCTTCTGGTACTGCTCGGTCTGCGCGAACGGCAGGTGGGCCGGGGCGCTGTCGGGCAGCACCGGGCGGGTGGCGGCATGTGGGAACGGGGTTACCTTGTCTTCCATTGCGATCCACCCAGGGCAAGGGAGAGTCTTTCCCGCAGGCCATGGGCCTGGACCGGGCAGGCAGCCGGATCCAGGCGCGACACAAGCGGGGCGAGGGCACGCAGGTAGGGGTCGCGCGGTGCGTCCTGCAGCAGCAGATGTCCCTGGCTGGCCGCCAGGCGCACGCGCGGGCGTTCGGGCAGCGTGGCCAGCAGTGGCACTTCGAATCGGCGTGCGATCTGGTCGGGACTCATGCCGCTGCTGTCGTCGTGGCGATTGATCACCAGCTGCAGGCGCTTCTCCCGTTCGCGCTGGCCGGCCAGGTGCTTCAAGGCCTGGTCGAGCGATACCAGCGTGGCGATCGAGGCGTCCGTGACCAGCCAGATCTCGTCGGCCTGGTCCAGCAACAGCGGCGGTAGCTGCCGCAGCGGGCAGCCACCGGCATCGCACAGCACGCTGGCGAATACGTGGCGCAGGCGCTGCAGCAGCGCAGCCGGATCGGATGGCGGCACCGCATCGCTGCCGCTGGCGCGGTCCAGCAGCACCAGGCCGGTGTCATGGCGAGCCATCGCAGTGCGGGCGAGGGTGGCGTCGATGCGGCTGGCGTTGCGCAGCGCGTCTTCGTAATGGAAGCGGCTGTCCAGGTTGAGGTACAGCGCGAGGTCACCCGAAGGCTGGGCCAGCTCCATCAGCAGGCCATCCTGCTGCAGTGCCTCGCCCTGCGCCAGCGCACGGGTCTGCTGTGCCAGCACCGAAAGATGCGCGGCCAGCGTACTGGTGCCCACTCCGGCGCGCACGCCCAGCAGCACGATCAGGCGCGCCTTGTGCGCGTGCTGCGCGGCGGCAGCCGGTCGCGGCGACAGGGCGCGGCGCAGCGCGGCCTCGATGCCGACGTTGTCGCTGTCCAGGTCCAGCACATCGCGCAGGCCCGCCCGCAATGCGATGACGATGCCTTCCACCTGGCCGGTACTGGTGGCACCGACGGCAACCAATGCAAGATCCGGTTCGGTCTGTTGCAGTTGCTGCGCCAGTACGCTGGAGGCGGCGGCATGTTCAGGGCGGAAATCCAGCAGCACAAGGCTCTGCGGACCGCGTTGCAGGTCCAGAGCGGAGGTCGGCGCGCTGCTGTCCTGCCAGTGCAGGGTAGTGGTCGGCGGCAGTTTGGCCGCCAGCCGGGGCAGCAGTTCGCGATCCATTCCGTACAGGACCAGATTCATCGGCGGTCCTTGCGGATGCAGCGGCTGGGCAGTGGCGTAGGGCATGGGCGTGGTATCGCAGGCATCATGGAATCAGCGTGAGAAGCCGGGTACCGGATCCTGGCTGATGGGACCCAGCAGCCAGGCGCCCCATTCGGGCATGTGCGGCTTGGCCTCGCGTTCGCCAGGCAACGGCAGCTCGGTGTTGCGCGCCAGCGGCTGCACCAGCCGCGGCGTGACGATGATCACCAGCTCCTTGTCCTGGCGCTTGTAGTCGAAGTTGCGGAAGAACGAGCCGATGATCGGCAGGTCGCCCAGCAGCGGGATCTTGCCGACGTTGGAGACGACATTGGAGCTGACCAGGCCGCCGATCACGAAGCTCTCGCCATCGCCCAGTTCGACCGTGGTGTCGGCACGGCGCGTGGTGATCGAGGGAATCTGCACGCCATTGAGGGCAATGGCGTTGCTGTAGTCCAGATCACTGGCTTCCGGTGCGACCTTCAGCGCGATGCGGTTGGGGGCCAGTACCGTTGGTGTCACCGTCAGGCCGATGCCGAACGGTTTATAGGTGATGGTGGTGGTGCCCAGGCCCTGCGGTTCCAGGATCGGCAGTTCGCCGCCAGCCAGGAAGCTGGCGCTCTGGCCGGATAATGCGACCAGGGTAGGTTCGGCCAGCACGCGCGCCATGCCGTTGCTCTGCAACAGGTCGACATCGGCGTTCCACAGGCCCTTGGTCGAGCCGAACACCAGCCGGAACGCCGAAGAAATGGGCGACTCGGCCTCGTTGCCGGAGTTGCCTTCCTTCATGCCCGGCAGGATGCCGGTGTTGCCCGGCAACTGGCCGCCCGGGCGGGCGAAGCCGTAGGCGAAGCTGCCATTGCGGTTCTGGAAGCTGATGCCGATCTGCTTCAACGCGGTCTTGTTGAATTCGACCACCTTGACCTCGACCTGCACCACGCCGCCGCTGCTGACCGTCGACGCGTCGGCAAGCAGCCCGTCCTTGCCCAGCGCCATGGCCGCGGTCTTCTGTTCCTGCATGTGCGAGAGCACGCTATCGGTGCTTCCCTGCAGCAGGCCCTGGTTGTCCTGCTGGGTGAACACCAGCCCGTTGGAGCCTGCGTCTGCCGCGCCCTGCACGGCACTCTGCACCCGCACGTGCAGGCGTTGCGGCTCGGCCTGCTTGCGGTGCCACAGCAGGAGGGTCGTCGTACCCGGCGCTTTTCCGACCAGCAGGGCCTGGCGCTGCCCACGCAGCATCACGATGTCGGCGACGCCTGGGTCGGCGATGGCGACCCGTTCCAGATCGGCCGGAAGCGTCCACGGGCGCTGCTCACGCGCCTGCAACACGAGATCGTCTGCGGCCACGCTTGTTGCCGGAGCCAGCAGCACCAGCAGCAGGGCCAGCCAGCGCTGGCGGGGGGAGGGGCGTGGGCGGCGGCGTTCGGTCATGGATGCGCTCGATGCAGGTCAAAGGGAACCGCGGGGGGCGGAGCTGTCGCCACGGATGATCTCGATGCCCGACGCACGCGGTGCGCTGCGTCGAGCCGCCGGCGCATGCACCGGGGGCTGCGGGTTGCTGCGGGCTGCGCTGTTGCCGCGGCCGGCCAGGGCATCACCATCGATGCCGGCGAAGGCGTGGTTCTCCGGCCGCTGCAGTGCGAGCTGCTGTTCGGCATCGAGGCCACGCACGGGATCGATCACGCCACGCGCCTGTGGGAACAGTGCAAGGTCGGGTTGCCCCGTATCGGCCGGGTTGCGCAGGGCAAGGAACAGCTTTCCCTGCTGCGCACCCAGCAGCAGCCGGTTGGCATCGGCCACCGGCACTGCCAGCACCGCACTGCGTGCCGGCTGGGTGGCCTCGTTGCCCGAGCCATGATTGCTGCCATTGCCGGTGATGTCGGCGGCGCGGGGATCGTTGCGGGTATCGCCTTCGTTGCCGGCGACGGCATCGCCGGTGACCGGAGCGATGTCCTGTTGACCGTAGCTGAGCACGCGCAGCCGCGACAGCAGCAGGCGGGTCTGCGCGGCCTCTGCCGGACCGCTGGCGTTGGGCTGGGCATTGCGCAGGTTGAGGAAGACATCGACGAAATCACCCGGCAGGATGCGGTTTCCGGCGCCGACCAGTTCGTCCACCGGGACGGCCAGCGCGCGTTCGCCGGGGCGCAGCTGCAGCGAGAATCCCTGTGCCAGGGCGCCGCTGCTGATGGCGGTGCCCTCGGCGATGTCCTGCACCGGCACCTTGCCGACCACGGCCGAGATGCTGGTGGCAGCACCGGCTACCGGCGTGGTCCGCTGCGCAAGGCGCACTCCATTGGCAGAGATCGGTTCACCGGCCGGCAGTCGTGCCACCGCCTCTACCACGGTGATCGCCTGGGCTTCGCTCTGCGCAACCGGGGCAACCGTGGCCGGCGCGGCCTGCTTGCGCCCGATCATCAAGGCGATCACCGCCAGCAGCACGGCCAGCCCGATCAGGGCGACGGCAGCGATGCGGGTCAACTTGAGCATGGAACCGTCTCCTGTGCCGATGGTCAGTTGCCGCTGCCGAGGTCGAGCTGGGCGACCGCGACACTACGGATGGGGGCCTGCATCACCCACTTGTAAAGCGTGGCGGTGCCCGGCAGGAAGGGATGGCTGGCGTAGTCGTAGCTGACGGTCACCGTCATGCACTGGGCAGTGGCCAGGCCGGCGCAGGGTGCCTGCGCGGAGACAACGATTGCGTTGCTGCCGCCATTGCTGCAGTCGACACCCTGTCCAGAGAATTTCAACAGCCACTGCATCGAACTGCGGGCTGCTACGCAGGCTGCGGTACGCCGTTCATTGGCGCTGCCATAGCGCAAGGAAGCGCGAGCACCCTCGGCCGAGGCCGTCGCCAATGTCTGTTGCGCGGCCATGATCATCACGCCGGAGAACGTGAACAGCAGCAGTGGCAGCAGGCCCAGCATGAGCATCAGGGCAAATTCGATGCTGGCTGCACCGCGTTGACGCCGTGGATTGCGGATGTTCATGCCACACCTCCATAGACGCTTGCCAGGACCCAGCCGATGCCGGTGATGGCCAGGTACGCTGCGTAGGGAATGCCATGTCGTCCCTGGCGCGCGGCCTGCATGTCGCGCAGGGCGGGGTGCGATTGCCATTGGCTGCTGGCGCGGTTGACCTGCATCTGAAGGCCTGTGGGCAGCATCACGCCCAGGCGGCGGCCAACAATGATCACCGCCGCGTGCAGGCCGGCCGCGAGACTGGCCACCATCCAGATCGGCAGCAGGGCTTTCCAGCCCAGCATCAGCCCCAGTACCGCGAAGAACTTGACGTCACCGGCGCCCATCCAGCGGATGGCATAGAACGGCAGCAGGGCCACCAGGCCGAGCGCCGCGCCCGCCGCGTGGGCAGGCCACGGCTGGCGCGGCGTGCTGAACTGCCCCGCGATGATCAATGCGATGGCAATGATGGACGCAGACAACAGCCAGGCATTGGGCACCCGGCGGGCATACAGATCGCTGATCGCGATCCGCAGGCACACGCCGATGGCCAATAGTCCCAGCAACGTCATCGCACACTCCGTCGTCCGTCATTGGACAGCCTGCAGTTGCCACCGGCACATCCCAGCACCGCTGCAGGGATGTGCGATGCGCGCAGGCTCAGCCGCCACCGCCGGTCGCAGGTGCCGACCCGGAGGCCTTGGTGGCAAGGTCGGAGAGGTTCTTGAACAGCGTCTCGAAGAACCCCTTGATCTCCTTGTTGCCGACCGCGATCAGGATGCCGGCGATGACGGCGGCCAGCAGCCCGTACTCGAGCGCGGTGACGCCATCTTCTTCCTTCAGGAACTTGCGGATGGATGCGTTCATGGCCTTGTCTCCCTCTACTTGTTGTCTGCAGATGCAGGACACCTGTTGGGCGGTGGCCCGGCTCCGCCGGGATCGTCCGTGGGCCCCGCACATCCTGGCGGGGTGGCATGACGGGAATGACCCGCCGTGCTCATTCCTGGTGATCTGCCCCGGGGGAAATGCCGGCCGCAACGTCGCAACCACGCGGCGATGCGCCGGCGGTCGAACTGTTCTGCGATACGGTCGTGGTCATACGCTCCCCCAGGTGTGGTCGTTTTTGAAGCGACCGGATCACCGTGTCGTCGACTTTGCCTGAATGGCGGTTGGCTGCAACTGGAACCTATATGCAAATTCGGCAGAAACGCGGCAGCCCTTAAACTTTCAGGTTGTTTCTGTGACGCGTATCCGTTCGCTGGCAAAACGATTCATCGACGTGCAGATATTGTGATGGAGCAAATGGTGCATGCGAATATCGTGCCACTGGCGACGACATTTTCTTCATCTCTGTATCTATTTTCTTCAGTACGGAGTTCGGGTTTACCTTCGATGATTATCGGGCATACTCGCTCTCACGTTGCTGCTTTCAACCGGGTTGGTCGCGTGGCACCGGCCGAGGCCATCCCGGCAATGGCGAAGGTTCCTGGAGGAATGGTGTGGCCCTGTCAGGCAGTGGGGGCCGCAGCGAGTTGCGGATCAATGGGGGGACGACACTGTCATGGTCGATGGTGGGGTAGAAGACAGCGACGACAGCGGCCTGCGATCGATCGATCTGGCGACGCTGGGCGGCGTACTTCGCGTGTGCGATGTCGAACTGCTGCTGCTCGATGGCAACGGGCCGCGGGCGGCCTTCGCTTCGCGCGTGCATGAGGAAGCCCTGTTCTGCAGCATCAGTTGCGGTTTCCACTGCCGTGGCCGCTTCATGCTGCCACCCGACTGGGCGATGCTGGGGTATCTGCACGCCACCGATGAAACACTGAGCTGGTGCCACGGGGTGCCGCTTGCACCGGGGATGGCGCTGACGGTGATGCCCGAAGGCATCAGCGAGTTTACGCTCAGCCCCGGTACGCACATGACCCTGATGCTGGTGCCGGTCGCACGGGTGCAACGCAAGTTGACCGAACTGAGCCTGCGCAGCACACCGCCCGCGGGCCAGGCACTTTCACTGTTCAATCTGGCGAACGATTCGGCACCACTCGCCCATCATTATCAGCAGCTGCATCTTCAGCTCGGCCAGGGCGCTGGCCTGCAGCCGCAGGAAACCGAACGATTGCTGCATGAGCACGTGCAGGCCCTGCTCGGTGCAGGCGCCGCCGATCGCCCCGGCTGCAGCCGCGCCCGGCGCACGCATTATCTGATCGCGCAGCGGGCGGAGAACTTCATGCGGCTCAACCTGCGCCGCAATATCTACATGAACGAGATATGCGACGCGGCGGGTGTCAGCGAACGCGGCCTGCGCTATGCCTTCGAGGACCTGTTCGGAACTTCGCCCAACCGTTATCTGTCGATGCTGCGCCTGTGCGCTGCCTGCCGCAGCCTGTCCATGGCCGATTCCAGCCGCCGTTCGGTGAAGGCGATCGCCCTCAGCTGTGGCCTATGGGACCTCTCCCGCTTTGCCGACAACTACCGCAAGGTTTTCGGCGAGCTGCCGCGCGATACGCTGATGCGCGCTCCCGCGCAGATCGGCCAGCCGGCCTGAATCAAGCGCCGCAAGGGTTTCGGGGTGGTTTCTGCCGGAATTGCCCATGCGCTTGCCGATATCGTTGCCGCTTCTGCATAGCCCGCTGCCGATTCCGGCCGTGGATTTGCCGGAATGCGCGATTGCCGTGCCGGAATGAAGTGCGCAGCCACCGTTGCAAACGCTGAAATGTCAGTCACCTGCCTAACGGCAAGTCCACTGACATTCAAGTTGTTCGCCTACGGGGGAAGTGCTCATGAATCGCATCTACCGGCGTGTATGGAACCGCCAGCTCAATGCTCTGGTTGTGGCCTCGGAACTGGCCACCGGCGACAGCGGCGGCAGCGCCGCGCGGGATCCGCGCGCCTTCCTGCTGATGCCCACCACGCTCGCCCTGGCACTGCTGTGTGTGCTGGCCAGTGGCCACGCGGGAGCATCCGAATCCAATCAGTCGCTGCGTGATCTGCAGGCTCTTGCAGCCAAGTACACCCAGCCGATGCCAGTCAAGGTCGATGCCGAGGTAGCCCTCGCGGCTGCCGCAAGCCAGGCCCAGAGCAGCCCGGCGATCAGCGCGGATGCGCGCGTCGGCCTGCAGTTGAGCACCGCGTCGCTGCCGGTGGTGCGTCACGTGCTGCCGGCCTCCGTGCAGGTCAAGCTGGCCGCGAACACGGCGCCGAAGCAGGTCGCCGTGCCAAGGCTTGCCGCTGATGTCCGAGCGAATGCCAACATCGCTCTTGGCGGCGCGCAGGTGGCATCAATCGATACCGGTGCAAAGGCGGCCGCCGGCATCAGCGGCGCGCCGGCGGGCGCACTGCGGGGTCTGAAGGCTTCTGTGGATGGGGCGCTGGATTCGAAGCTGAAGGTGGCAGGCCACCAGATCGACGCCCAGGGCCAGGTAAAGGCGACGGCGGCGATCACGCTGCCCGCCAAGGAGGAATTGCCGGGAGAAACCCACGATCGCGCGATCACCGCAGCATTCGATGCTGGTGCTGCCGGCAAGGTGCGCGTGCAGGCGCCGAATGGCCAGGAAGTGGTTGCCGATCGCAATCTGAAACTGGCCGGCCAGGCAACGGTTGCGGCGCAGAACAGCGCGCTGGGTGTCGGTGGGCTGGTGGGTAGTGCGGTCGGCGCCGCAGGCAATGCAGTCGGTGGTGCGCTCAACGGCACCGTCGGTACGGTCGGCAGCGCGGTCGGTGGTGCCCTCAATGGCACGGTGGGCAGCGTGGGCGGCGCCGTAGGCGGCACGCTCAACAACACTGTAGGCGCCGTGGGTGGCGCACTGAATGGCACCGTAGGCAGCGTCGGTGGTGCGGTCGGCGGAGCCCTCAATGGCACGGTCGGCAGCGTCGGCAGTGCCGTGGGCGGCGCGCTCAACAACACCGTGGGCGCCGTTGGCGGCGCACTGAACGGCACCGTAGGCACCGTCGGTGGTGCGGTCGGCGGCGCCCTCAATGGCACGGTCGGCAGCGTGGGCGGCGCCGTAGGCGGCACACTCAACAACACTGTAGGCGCCGTAGGCGGCGCACTGAACGGCGCCGTAGGCACCGTCGGTGGTGCGGTCGGCGGCGCCCTCAATGGCACGGTCGGCAGCGTGGGCGGCGCCGTAGGCGGCACGCTCAACAACACTGTAGGCGCCGTGGGTGGCGCGCTGAATGGCACCGTAGGCAGCGTCGGCGGTGCCGTGGGCGGCACGCTCAACAACACTGTAGGCGCCGTGGGCGGCGCACTGAACGGCGCCGTAGGCAGCGTCGGTGGTGCGGTCGGTGGTGCCCTGAATGGCACGGTTGGCAGCGTGGGCGGCGCCGTAGGCGGCACGCTCAACAACACCGTGGGCGCCGTAGGCGGCGCACTGAACGGAGCCGTGGGCACCGTCGGTGGTGCGGTCGGCGGCGCCCTGAATGGTACGGTCGGCAGCGTCGGCGGTGCCGTGGGCGGCACGCTCAACAACACCGTGGGCGCCGTAGGCGGCGCACTGAACGGCGCCGTAGGCAGCGTCGGTGGTGCGGTCGGCGGCGCCCTCAATGGCACCGTCGGCAGCGTGGGTGGCGCAGTCGGCGGCACGGTTGGCAGCGTCGGCACTGCGGTCGGCGGCACGCTCAACAACACCGTCGGTTCCGTCGGCGGTCTGCTCAATGGCGCCACCGGCTCCGGCACTGGCCTGGGTGGCCTGCTGGGCAACACGCTCGGCAACGTCGGCAGTGCCGTGGGCAACCTGCTCAACGGCAACCTCAATGGCACCCTCGGCAATCTGGGCAGCGCGGTCGGCGGCCTGGTCGGCGGCACGCTCGGTGGCCTCGGCCTGACCAAGCCCTCGGCGATCCCGCCCACCAGCCCGAAGGCGCCGGCTCCGGCCGATCCGAACGCGGGCCTGATCATCGGCACCGGCGGCCTGGTCGGCAATGTGGGGCAGCTGATCGGCCCGACCACCACCAGCCTGTTCGGTGGCAACGGCTACCTGAGCAACGGTAACCTCAAGCTCAGCAACGCCAACGTGATGCAGACCTACTCGACGGTCAATGTGCTGGGCCTGCCGGTGGTCAACCTGTCGCCAGTCGGCAGCACCCTCAACGGGCTGGGCGGTGCCGCTACCGGTGGCAGCTCGCACCTGACCCTGATCGGTGGCGTCACCTCCGACAGCTACATCTACAACATCAACAACGGCAATCCGGGTGGCCTGCTGGGCCTGCTGCTGCCGAAGGACTCGCCGGCGTGGGCCGCCAAGTGCCTGGACGTCGCCCTGGCTGACATCTCGTGCTGGGCCGTGAACGCCGCGCAGGACTACCAGGTGCTGATGGGCGATGGCGCCTTCGCCAACGGTTCGAAGGAAGTGGTGATCGGTGCCAATGCACGGCACGAATTGCCGAAGGTCGATGCCAACGTCGCCTTCCCGGGTGATGGGGTCAACGACCCGAGCAATCCGACCGGTGTGCCGACCGCCGACTACGCTGCGCGCATGGGCCATTCGGTGATCGTCGGCGACAGTGCCGTCGGTACCGCAAACGGGCAGACCCTGCTCGGTGCTGAAGCCACCTCCAACCAGGCCAACTCGGTCGCACTGGGCTACCGCTCGGCCGCACTGCGCGGCGCGCAGGCCAGCTACAGTGCTTACGGCCTGACTGCTCCGCAGGTTTCGGCGGGCGAAGTGTCGGTGGGCACCGCCGGTGGTGGCGAGCGCCAGATCACCAACGTGGCTGCCGGTAGCGTCAACACCGATGCGGTCAACGTAGCCCAGCTGAAGGGCGCGATCAGCCTGATCAACGGCGTGGCCGATGCCGCCGTCACCTACGACCTGGATGCTGGCGGCAATCCGAACTACCGTCGTGTCACGCTTGGCGCGGGCACCGGCACCACCACCATCGGCAACCTGGCCGGCGGTGCGGTCACCACCGGCAGCCTGGAAGCGGTCAATGGCGGCCAGCTGGCGGCGACCAATGCTGCCATCGCCAGCTTCTTCGGCGGCCGCGCGGCCTTCGATCCGGCCAGCGGCGCGTTCACTGCACCGCTGTTCGAGATCAGCACCATCTCCACCGGCGGCGCCATCGCCAAGGGCCTGTATGAGAACGCCACTGATGCTTTCGCCGCGGTCGACGGCTCGCTGGTCAATCTCAACACGCAGATCACCGATATCCGCAACGGTGGCACCAAGTACCTGCGGGTGAACTCGACCGGTACCGAGGCGCTGGCCACCGGCGCCGACTCGATCGCGGTCGGTACCAACGCCCGCGCCACCGCTGCCAACAGTATCGCGGTGGGTGCCGGCAGCCTGGCCGACCGTGCCAACAGCGTGTCCATCGGTGCGGCCGGTGCCGAACGCCAGGTCACCAACATGGCCGCCGGTACCGCCGCGACCGATGCGGTCAACCTGGGCCAGCTGCAGGCGTCGGAGCAGGGCGCCCTGCGCTATGACCTCAACGGCGACGGCAGCGTCAACTACGCCAGTGCCACGCTGGGCCAGAGCGGCACCGCCACCACGCTGCGCAACCTGGGCCCGGGCCAGGTCAGCGCCACCAGCAGCGAGGCCATCAACGGTGCCCAGCTGTTTGCGGCCAACCAGGCCGTTGCCACCCACCTCGGAGGTGGCGCGGCGGTCAACGCCAGCGGCGTGCTGACCGCACCGACCTATTCGATCAACAACGTGGCCGCCAACGGCACGATTACCAAGGGCAACTACAACGACGTCGGTACCGCCTTCGACGCGGTCAGCAATTCGCTGGCCAACGTTGCCGACCAGACCGGCGAGATCGACAAGCTGGCCGTGAAGTACGACGTCGACGCCAGCGGCAACGTGCTCAACAGCGTGACGCTGACGGGCACCGGCACCGGCGCGGTGAAGATCACCAACGTCGCCGCCGGCAGCATCCTGGCCGGCAGCAGCGATGCCATCACCGGCGACCAGCTGTTCAACACGAACAGCACCATCGCCAACTACTTCGGTGGCACCACCGCCTACAACGGCACCACCAACGTGTGGACCGCGCCGAAGTTCAGCATCTCCAGCATCGCCACCGATGGCACCTTCACCAGCGGCGACTACAACAACGTCACCGCCGCCTTCACTGCGGTGGACGGCTCGCTGAAGGTCCTCAACCAGCGCATCACCAACGGCGGCGGTGGCAGTGCCTACCTGGCGGTGAACTCGACGGCAGCGGCCGCAACGGCGGCCGGGGCGGAGGCGGTGGCGGTCGGCCCGCAGGCCAGTGCGGCCGGTGCCAACAGCGTGGCGGTCGGCAACGGCGCCAGCGCCAGTGCCGGCAACAGCGTGGCACTGGGTGCAGGTTCGGTGGCCAGCGTCGGTGCGCAGAGCGGCTACACCGGTGCCTACGGCCAGACCGGTGCCAGCAACTCGGCCGGTGAGGTCTCGGTCGGCAGTACTGGCAGTGAGCGCAAGATCACGCATGTCGCCGACGGTTCCGATACGTACGACGCAACCAATGTCGGCCAGCTGAAGAACGGCGTGAACTACGCCATCGACGAATCGAAGAAGTACACCGACCAGAAGATCCAGAACATCACCAACGTGGCCGGCAGCTTCCGCGCCAACAACACCAACAACCTGGCCGACCCGTCCGCCAGCGGTGCCAACTCGGCCGCCGGTGGTGCAGGCTCAACCGCAGCCGGCGCCAACTCGACCGCGCTGGGCAATGGTTCGCAGGCGCAGGCCGACAACTCGGTGGCGCTGGGTGCGGGTTCGGTGGCGAACCGGGCCAACACGGTCTCGGTGGGTGCCGCTGGTGCCGAACGCCAGGTGGTCAACGTGGCCGACGGCTCGCAGGCCACCGATGCGGTCAACGTACGCCAGCTGCAGGCCTCGCAGCAGGGCACGATCCGCTACGACACCACGGTGAACGGTGCGACCAACTACAACAGCGTCACCCTGGGCAGCACCAGCAGCGGCCCGACCACGGTGCGCAACGTCGCCGCCGGCACCGCCGGTACCGACGCGGTCAACGTGGACCAGCTGAAGTCGGGCATGGCGCAGACCCTGGATTGGTCGAAGGCGTACACCGACGAGCGCATGGGCGGCTTCGAGCGCGACCTGCGCAAGACCGACAACCGCGCCTCGGCCGGTATCGCGTCGGCGATGGCCACCGCAGCGCTGCCGCAGCCCAGCGAAGCGGGCCGCAGCATGGCCTCGGTCGCCGCTGGCAGCTACAACGGCGAGTCGGGCGTGGCGATCGGTATCTCCGGTGTCTCTGAAGGTGGTCGCTGGATCTACAAGTTCAGCGGCTCCACCAACAGCCGTGGCGAGGCCGGTGTGGCCGTCGGTGCCGGCATCCAGTGGTGATCCCCGCGGCCGGGCCGCACGCGCGGCCCGGCATCGCGGAAACGTCCAAAGGGGGGAATGACATGAAACAGCATCGCATCGCCCGCACCGGCCAGATGGCCGCAGTGCTGGGCCTGGTCCTGGGGATGGGCCTGCTGGCCGCCTGCCGCAGCCATGCGCCGGCCGCCGACCGTCCTGCCGACATCACCGCCGTGAAGTTCCCGGAGGCGTCGAAGGCTTCGTTGAAGGAGGGCATCTATCCCGACGTCGCCGACCTGCGCAGATTCGCGCCGGGCATGAGCAAGCGGCAGCTGTATACCTTGCTGGGCACGCCGCACTTCAACGAAGGCATGTGGGGCGTGCGCGAGTGGAACTACCTGTTCAACTTCCGCACCGCGCAGGGCGCGGAGTATTTCACCTGCCAGTTCCAGGTGCGCTTCGACAGCAAGGGCATCGCCCAGGGGGGCTACTGGAAGCCGGAATCGTGCGCGGCGGTGATCGAACCGCCACGGCCACCGGCGCCGCCTGCACCGGCACCGCTGCCGGAGCAACCCCTGCGGCTGTCGGCCGACGCCCTGTTCGGATTCGACAGCGCGGTACTCAGCGCCGAAGGCCTGCAGGCGGTGCAGGGCATCCTGGCGCAGGTGCGCGAGGCTGCGCAGGTGCAGTCGATCCGGGTGACCGGGTACACCGACCGTATCGGCAGTGCCAGCTACAACCAGACCCTGTCGCAGCGACGTGCCGAGGCCGTACGCAGCACGCTGGTGCAGGGCGGGGTGCCTGCGGCCAGCATCAGCGCCGAAGGGCGGGGCGCAGCCGAGCCGATCGTGCAGTGCGAGCAGCGCAATCGGCGCGAGCTGATCGCCTGCCTGGCGCCGAACCGTCGCGTGCAGATCGCTGGGATCGCCCAACCGCGCTGAGAGTCCCGCACCGGGGCCATGCCCCGGTATCCCGAGTCCCCTGACCGTCGGCAGGACGTGGTTACGTCTCCCCCGTTGACCACGCCTGCCGGCGGCTCAGGTTTTCCATGGTGCCCGCGATGAACGCTCAATTCCTGCCTCTTTCCATGAAGACGGAAACCACACTCAGCGTGTACGGCCAGCTCGGCAACCATGCCGTGGTGCGCATTCCCGGGCGGCGCCTGCCGGGGTTGATCCTGCAGGCAGACACCGTGGCCGGGTTCCTGGCCCAGCTGCAGGAAGCCCAGGCCTGCCTGCGCAGTGGCCGCGCACAGCGTACCGACGCCGAGCTGGACATGCTGATCGACGTGCTGCAGCAGTGGTATGCGCTGATCGAATCGCGCCTGGCCGACGCCGGCGAGGCGCTGTAGGGAAAAAGGGGACGGAGGGGATTAAGTCGTTTCCGGCACACTCGGGGCAAGAGCGACTTAATCCCCTCCGTCCCCTTTTCCTAGCCGCGGGCGCGGACCAGCCAGCAGGCGGCATCCACGCGTACGCGGTCGCCCTCGATGAACGGGGTGAATGCCGCTACCGCCTTGTTCCGGAGCGAGGTGGCCAGGTCTTCGGGCAGATTGCGCAGCGCCAGGCCCAATGGACCCAGCTGGCCGACATAGGTCGGCAGGTCTTCGCGGGCGAGCGAGCAGGGCAGGTCGACCGCAACAACCTCCACGTCATTCCAGCCGGCGGCCTGCAGCAGGTGCTGCACGCGCTCGCCATCGGCAAAGGCGAACTGGCCCGGTGCGCCGGGCGCGCGGGGCGGAAGATCCAGTGCGTCGCCGATGGCGCGCTCGGCCGTTGTCATGAACGGGTTCTCCGCTGCGCTGCGCCAGGCGATGAAACGCAGGCCGGCACCCGGCCGCGCGGCACGGTGCAGGTTGGCGAAGGCGGCCTGGCTGTCTTCGAAGAACATCACACCCAGCCGCGATTGGATCCAGTCGAAGTGCGCGGTGGGCAACGGATGCTGCTGTGCGTCGGCGACGATGAAGTCTGCGTCCAGTCCTGCCGCCTCGGCGCGTTGACGGGCCAGCGCCAGCATCGGCGCGGAGATGTCCAGGCCGGTGCAGTGCGCCGACGGGCGTGCGGCGGCTGATGCCAGCAGGCTGGCACCGGTCCCGCAGCCTACATCCAGCAGTTGCGTGACGGTGTCGGGCAGTTCGTCGACCAGCAGGTCGGCCAGGGGTTGGAACAGGCCGTCGAGGATGGCCTGCTGCGCAACCCAGATCTGACCGCCGGGGCCGTTCCACAGCGCGTTCTGATCAACGGGGAATGTACTGGTCATGGTCTTGCCTTGCGGGGAAGTCGCCCATAGGTTGGCGCTTGAAGGTCACTTGAGGTCAAGCCCGTGCGTGAACTGGATATCGGCGAGGTGGTCAAGCGCAGTGGCGTGCCGGCCTCGACCCTGCGCTACTACGAACAGCTTGGGCTGCTGCAGGCACTGGGCCGTCGCGGCCTGCGCCGGCAGTACGACGAGCAGGTGTTGGAGCGGCTGGCGCTGATCGGTCTTGGCCAGGCGGCCGGGTTGTCGCTGCAGCAGATCGGGTTGTCGCTGCCGCCGCAGCATGGATGTATCTCGCTGGACCGTGAGGCGCTGCTGGCACAGGCCGATGTGCTGCAGCGGCAGATCACCCAGTTGCAGCGGGTGCGCCGGCACCTGCAGCGCGCGGCGGCCTGCCCGGAAGCGCAGGACGCGCGGCAGTGCGGTTCATTCCGCAAGCTGCTGCGCGCACAGCAGCGCATGGCGGGTGGGTGAGAGAAGCATCCACGCATGGCGTGGATCTACTTCACCACGACCTCGGTAGATCCACGCCATGCGTGGATGAATCAATCGCGGGTGCTGACTTCCCAGGTGGCGTGCAGCACGCCCGGCACGTGTTCCATCCGCGCCAGCACCACATCCAGCTCATCGGCACTCACGGCGGTACTGACCAGCACCGCGATCACATCGGTGGGTGCATCGGCATGCTCGACCACCTGCACGTCGCCGACCGGATACTGCGCAGCCTCCAGCGCATCGACGAGACGCTCGCGCACCCGCGGCACGGCTTCGGCATCCACGCTCAGGCGCACTTCGTAGGTCGCTTCGGTGGCGGCCTCGTTGATCGGGATACGGTTGATCGCATTCACCAGCGGCCGCAGCAGGGTGTTGCCGGCGATGATCAGCACGGTCAGCAGCACGCCTTCGGCCAGCATGTCCGCGCCGGTGCAGCTGCCCACCGCCGCCGAGCACCACAGGGTGGCGGCGGTGTTCAGGCCGCGTACGTTCATGCCTTCCTTCATGATCACGCCGGCACCTAGGAAGCCGACGCCGGAGACCACGTAGGAGATCACCCGCACCGCCTCGGCGCTGCCGGCGATGCGCATGCCCAGGTCGACGAAGGCGGCGGCGCCGACGGCGACCAGCACGTTGGTGCGCAGGCCGGCGGTGCGTTGCCGGTACTGGCGCTCGGCGCCGATCAGCGTGCCCAGCACGAAGGCGGCCAGCAGGCTCACCACGGTGTCGGCGAAGGGACCGGCCTGGAAGGTCTCAATGAAGCGCATGGCCGGAGTCTACCCGGTCATGGTGACAGTAGATCCACACCACGCGTGGATTTCCAGCGGTCCACGCCACGCGTGGTTAGTCAGGTGCCAGAAACGACTTAATCCCCTCCGTCCCCTTTTTGCGGGATCAGTCGGTGTCCTCGACGCGCTCGCCCATCAGTTCGCGCTGGCGCTTGTCCAGTTCCTCGGCGTAGCGCTTGCGTACGAAGGCTTCAGAGACCACGCCCAGCACCTGGCCGTCGGCGGCGACCACGGCCAGTTCGTCGGCCTGGGTCTGGTCGAAGCGCTGCATCACGCTGACCACGTCCGCTGCTGGCGGCAGCGACACATCTCGGTTCTCGGCCAGCTCGCCAATCGTGGTCTCCGGCTTCACGCCGTCGCCGTAGACGCGCGGAATCTGCACGATGCCGGCGTAGTGGCCTTCGCTGTCGATCAGGATCACCCGGCTGCCCGAACCCAGCGGGAAGCGCTGGCGGAACGCGGCGGCATCGAGATCGGCCGGCGCGGTGGCCACGCCCTTGCGCATCAGCCGGCCGGCGTTGAGGTTCTGCACCCAGCCGACGTCGCGGGCGCTCTTGATGGTCTCGCCGCGCAGGTGCATGCGCCAGGTCGAGAACGAATAGCCGAACCACTGCCGCACCAGCGTGCTGGACACCAGCACCGCACTCATCACCACGCTGGTCAGCAGGAAGTCGTGGGTGCCTTCCAGCACCAGCATGGCCATGGTCATCGGCGCGCCGACCACCGCCGCGGCCAGCGCTGCCATGCCGGCCAGCGCGGCGGACGTGGCGTCGACCACCGGCACGCCGGTGGCCATCGCCAGCAGGCCGGCGAACAGGGCGCCGACCAGGGTGCCCATGAACAGCGAGGCGAAGAACAGGCCGCCACGGAAACCAAACCCGAGAGAGATGCCGGAGGCCAGGCACTTCAGGGTCAGCAGGCCGCCGATCCAGATCAACGGCAGGTGGGTAGTCAGGTCCAGGTGCAGCGCGCCATGGCCGGACGAGAGCACCTGCGGGCTGGCCAGGGCCAGCGGGATCAGCAGCAGGCCGCCCACCACCGGGCGACCCCACAGCGGCAATGGACTGCGCTTGACCGTGCCTTCGATCGAAGCGATCAGGCGCATGATGACAATGCCGACCATCGCGCAGCAGCAGCCGAGCAGGCCGTAGATGGCGTAGTCGGCGGCGCGCACGTCGATGGTCGAGGCAGCGGGCAGCAGGTAGGCCTCGATGCCAGCCTGGTCGGCCACGAACGCACCGGCCAGCGCGGCGACGGCCACCGGTGCCAGTGCGGCCGGGGTGTAGGCGCCAATGACGATTTCGAAGGCATAGAACGCACCAGCCAATGGCGCACCGAAGGCGGCGGCGATGGCACCGGCGGCACCGGCACCGACCAGGATGCGCACGTCGTTGCGACGCAGGCGCATCACCCGGCCCAGCTGCGAACCGCTGCCGGCACCCATCTGCGTATACGAAGCCTCCAACCCGACCGAGGCGCCGCAGCCATTGGACAGCAGTGTCTGGGTCAGCACGATCAAATTGTCGCGCATCGACATGCGGCCGCCATGCAGGGCATTGGCTTCCACCGCATCGAGCAGGGGGCGCTTAAGCCGCGTCGCGGCCAGGCTGACCAGGCCGACCAGCAGGCCGCCCAGTGGCAGCACCAGCAGCGCGGTCCAGGTCAGCGAGGGCAGGGAGCTCAGGCGCATGCCTTCGTCCAGCCCATACAGCGTGCCCTGCAACCAGCGCGCGATGCCCGACTGCAGCAGGGTCAGGTAGCCGGCGATCAGTCCGACCAGCAACGCCAGTGCGATGAACCACAGATCACTGCCGCGCAGCCGCAGGCGCAGGCCCTGGAAAGCTGAGTGCAGGCGCGATGACGAAACAGGCAGTGACATGGTGGCGGCATGATACGCCGCCACCGTGATCGCCACCGTCACTGCATCGGGCGATTACCGCTTCAGAAGCGGTAGTGGCCCTGCACGTAGAAGGTACGCGGCGCGGCCACCATGCGGCCGGCGTTGCCATCGACGTTGCGGGTGTACCAGCGCTTGTCGGCCAGGTTGTTCACGCCCAGGGCGATCTCGCTGTCACCCAGTCCCGGCACCTGCCAGGCCACCTGCGCGTTCCACAGGCGAACACCCGGCACGCGGCCCACGCGCGCATCGGCGCTCTCGGCCCAGGTGTTGGCGGCGTCGGCGTACTGGCCGCTCTGGTGGGTGCTGGAGACATTGAAGGTCCAGCCGGCCAGTGCGTAGCGGGCGCCGACGCTGTCGGTGTCGCGCGCGTAGAAGGGCACGTCCAGGCCACGGTTGTCGCCGGACTGCTGGATCGCCTTGGTCCAGGTGTAGTTGGCGTACAGCTCCAGCCCGGCCAGCGCGCTGTCCTCGGCGAAGCGGTATTCCAGTGCGCTCTCCACACCCTTGTGATCGGTGGCGCCGATGTTCTGGAAAGTCGGCGGAGTGATCCCCGGCACCTGCAGGATCTGGTTGTCGAAGCGCATCTTGAACACGGTTACTTCCGCGCGCAGTGCACCGTCCTGCCAGCGCGCACCGAGTTCGGTGGTCTTTGCAACTTCCGGGTTCAGCGGATTGCTGGCGGTCTGCGAATTCAGCTGGATGTTCTGCACCGGCCCGAACGAGGTGGTGTAGTTGCCGAACACGGTCAGCTGCGGGGTCAGCAGGTAGGCGATGTTGAGCGAGGGCAGGGCCTTGTCGTTGCGGCTGCTGAAGGTCGCCGTGCCACCGGCCTGGCGGCGGTCCATGTCGATCCATTCCATGCGCACGCCCGGGGTGATCCGCCACTGGCCGATCGCAATGCGGTCGTCGATGTAGAACGCGTGGGCGTCGGTGGCATTGTCGAAGCGGTTGGTGGCGCTGGCTACGCCGGTGCGGCGGGTGACGGTGTAGCTGCGGTCGTTGCCACGTTCGCGCAGGAAGCGGTAGCCGGCGGTGATGTCGTGCACGCTGGCGCCCCAGTGCAGGCGCTGGGTGTAGCGCGGCTCGATGCCGAGCACGCGGTAGTCACGCGGCTGCACGGTCAGCTGGGTGTTGGCGGCGTTGATCAGCGAGCTGGCGCGGCTGCTTTCGTTGTAATAGGCCAGCACCTCGAACTCGCTGTTGGCCGACAGCGTGTTGGTGTAGCCCAGGTCGATGCCGGTGCGGTGGCCCTTCCAGAAATCGGTGGGGCGGGTGTTCTGGAACGGATCGGCCTGGTACTGGGCGCGGGTCAGGCCGCCCGGGGTCAGCGAACGCACATCGTAGTAGGACAGTTTGGCGCGCAGTTCCTGCTGTTCGTCGATGGCATAGGCGAACTTCAGCGCGAGGTCGTTGAAGCGGTCATCGCTGCCCTGGCGCCAGCCGCGCCCGTCCTGGCCCGAGTAGAGCAGCGCCGCGCCGAGGCCGTTGCCGCCGGTGCCGCCGAGGAAGGCGTTGTACTGGGTGCTGTCACCGCCGCCATGGTCGTAGGCGCTGTAGCGCACACCCGCTTCGCCGTGCAGGCCCGCGCCGGTCGGAATGGCGCGGGTGCTGAAGTTGATGATGCCGCCCACGTTCTGTGGGCCGTAGCGCACCGCGCCGCCGCCGCGCACCACGTCGATCGATTCGATGTTGGACAGGCTGGTCGGTGCGAACGACAGCTGTGGCTGGCCATACGGCGCCACCGCCAGCGGCACGCCGTCCAGCAGTACGGTCGAGCGCGGCGAGTAGCGCCCGGTCAGGCCGCGCACGCCGATGTTCAGCGAGACCGAGCTGCCGGCCGTGCCGGAGTTGTCGGTGACCTGCACGCCGGGGATGCGGCGCATGGCATCGCCGATGCTGGCCGCGCCGCTGGCCTCGATGCGCTGGCGGTCGACCACCGTGCGCGCGCCGGCGAAGCTCTTGACGCTGTCATGCAGGCCGGTGCCCAGCCAGCTGCCGGAAACCTGGATGCTGTCCAGCGTGGTGGCGCCGTCCTGGGCGAAGGCACGGGTGGCCGGGAGCAGGCACAGGGCGAGGGCGGCAGCCAGGGGCAGGCGGGCCGGTTGCAGGGCGTGGATGGGCATCGGTGCGAGTTGTGGAAGGTCGTAAATGAGAATTATTGCTGATTCCATTCGCTATTGGAATGTGCCTCCGGTTCATGCCGATGCCCCGGTGGTAGAGTGGGCGATTGCTTCCTGACCCGCTGAGATCCGCCATGTCCCAAGCTGCCTTCTACCCCGTCGGAACCCCTGGCCAGCCGTGGGGAGCGGCGGAGCGGGAGGCGTGGCGTGGCCGCCAGCAGCGCCTGCGTCGCTATGACGAAGAGGTGCTGCCGCGCATCGAGGCGTTGGCTTCGCGCTTTGACAAGGTGGCCTACGGCCAGCTCGACTACGCGGGCGAAACCTACACCTTGTTCGCCCTGCGCAGCCGCGACTGGAACCCGGCGCTGCCGGCTGCCCTGGTCACCGGTGGCGTGCACGGCTATGAGACCAGCGGCGTGATGGGCGCGCTGGAGTTCCTCGAAAAGCACGCCGCCGACTATG
The DNA here is from genome assembly GCF_059371375.1 of Stenotrophomonas sp. YJH_SMC_64. Classification (NCBI taxonomy): domain Bacteria; kingdom Pseudomonadati; phylum Pseudomonadota; class Gammaproteobacteria; order Lysobacterales; family Lysobacteraceae; genus Stenotrophomonas; species Stenotrophomonas sp. YJH_SMC_64. Next base: position 228,436 of record NZ_JCAFUN010000004.1, read on the forward strand.
CCGGCAAGGTCAACCTGCTGGTGACGCCGTGCGTGAATCCGTGGGGCTTCGAGCGCATCAACCGCTGGAACTTCGATGCGATCGACCCGAACCGCAACTTCCGGGCCGACGGCCCGGCCCGCGAATCGACCGCCGTCATCGAACTGATCGCGCCGTACAAGGGCCAGTTCGTGCTGCACATCGACCTGCACGAAACCACAGACAGCGACGAGAGCGAGTTCCGCCCGGCGCTGGCCGCGCGTGACGGCAAGCCGTTCGAGCCGGGCCTGATTCCCGATGGGTTCTACCTGGTGGACGACAGCGAGAACCCACAACCGGCCTTCCAGCAGGCGGTCATCGCCGCGGTGGAGAAGGTCACCCACATCGCGCCGGCCGACGACAAGGGCGAGATCATCGGTTCGCCGGTGGTGGCCCATGGCGTGATCGAGTACCCGTTGGTGAAGCTGGGCCTGTGCGCCGGCATTACCGGCGCGAAGTACACCACCACCACCGAGGTCTACCCGGACAGCCCGCGGGCAACCCCGCAGCAGTGCAACGACGCGCAGGCGGCGGCGGTGTGCTCGGCGCTGGATTACGCGCTCGCCCATCGTTGATCGGCAGTGCCGGCCGCTGGCCGGCAACCACGGGACACTGGGATTGCCGGCCAGCGCCCGGCACTACCTCATCCAAGCGCGTCGACCCACCACAGTGCGGCCGGTCCCGGCGGGGTGTCGCGACGCCACAGCAGTGCAACGACGCGCAGGTGGCGGCGGTGTGCTCGGCGCTGGATTACGCGCTCGCCCATCATTGATCGGTAGTGCCGGCCGCTGGCCGGCAACCACGGGACACTGGGATTGCCGGCCAGCGCCCGGCACTACCTCATCCAAGCGCGTCGGCCCACCACAGTGCGGCCGGTCCCGGCGGCATGTCGCGACGCCACAGCAGTGCAACGACGCGCATTTGGCGGCGGTGTGCTCAGCGCTGGACTACGCGCTCGCCCATCGTTGATCGGCAGTGCCGGCCGCTGGTCGGCAACCACGGGACACTGGGATTGCCGGCCAGCGCCCGGCACTACCTCATCCAAGCGCGTCGGCCCACCACAGTGCGGCCGGTCCCGGCGGGGTGTCGCGACGCCACAGCAGTGCAACGACGCACAGGTGGCGGCGGTGTGCTCGGCGCTGGATTACGCGCTCGCCCATCATTGATCGGTAGTGCCGGGCGCTGGCCGGCAACCACGGGACACTGGGATTGCCGGCCAGCGGCCGGCACTACCTCATCCAAGCGCGTCGGCCCACCATAGTGCGGCCGGTCCGGGAGGCGTGTCGCGGCGCCACAGCAGGTCGCTGTGGATGCGGCGCGGCCACCCGGGCAGGGTCAGTTCCACCAGTTGCCCGCGGTCGTAGCGTTGCACCAGCGCGCGGGGCAGCTCGGCCCAGCCGATGCCGTCCTCGGCCATCTCCATCACCATCAGGTAGTCGGTGGCGGTCCAGGCCAGGCCGGTGACCACGCGCGATTGATCGACTTCCGCGCTCAGGCGCACCTGCCGATGCCGCGCCAGTTGTGCTGCGGCGCGACGCCCGGCGCTGGCCAGCGGATGTTCGCGCGCCACGTATACCGACAGTTCGCTGTGATGGGCCAGCGGCCGGGCCATCAGGCCATCCGGATAGTGTTCCTGTCGCGGCAGCAGGCCCAGTGCGGCGCGGCCGCTTCCGACCAGCTCCAGCACGTCCTCACCCTCCGCATCCAGCCATTCCAGTTCGATCTCCGGGAACGCCTCGGAGAAGCGCTGCAGGATCCGCTGTTCGGGATCGAGCTGATAGACATCGGAGAACACCACGGTCAGTCGCGCTTCGACCGGTGCGGCCAGGCGCACGCTCAACTGTTGCAGGCGCGCATCGGCAGCCAGGATCTCCTGCGCGTGGCCAAGTACCTGTCGCCCGGCCTCGGTCAGCTGCGGGTAGCGCCCGCTGCGATCGAACAGACTCACGCCCAGGTCGGTTTCCAGGTGGGCAATGGCGGTACTGACTGTCGACTGGGTCTTGCGCAGGCGTCGCGCGGCGGCCGAGAACGAGCCCAGCGCCGCGGCTTCCACGAAGGCCTGCAGGGATTCAGGGGAGTAGGGCATATATCCATCGCTCCTGTCGATGGAATCCATTTTGATTCCACCGTAAAAGGCGATGATACTGGCCGCCGTCGCCCCTGTCTGCGGGGCGTTCCGGACCCTCCACGCCCGGCGTGGATCCATTGATGAGGCGGCGTGGTCCCCGCCCTGCAAGGAGCTTCACATGTCCCGTACTGTTCCCGCCCGTGGCGCGCTGGTCGCCTGGGCCTGCCTGACCGTGGCGATCGTCGCCGAAGTGGTCGGCACCTCGTTCATGGCCCACGCCGCCCGCGATGGCGGCTGGACCGGCTATCTGGTCATGGCCGGCGCGCTGGCGCTGTCCTACTTCTTCCTGGCGCAGTCGGTGCGCCGCATCGCGGTGGGCGTGGCCTACGCGGTATGGGAAGGCCTGGGCCTGACCCTGCTGACCGTGGTCGGCCTCACCGTCTTCGGTGAAAGCCTGTCGCTGCAGCAGCTGGCCGGCCTGGTGCTGGCGGTGGTCGGCATCGTCTGCGTCACTCTCGGGGAGGCACACTGATGAACACCCTGGCCCTGTTTTTCGTGATCTGTTCGGCGCTGATCGACGTCGCCGCCAACATGATGGTGGCCAAGTCGGAGGGCTTCCGCCGCTGGCGCTGGGGCGTTGGAGCCATCGTCATGGTCTGGATCGCCTTTGCCCTGCTGGGCCAGGCCGTGCGTTACATGGACCTGGCCACCGCCTATGCAATGTGGGGGGCGATCGGCGTGATCGGTACCGCCACCTGCGGCCGCCTGCTGTTCGGCAATCGCCTGCGTCCGATCGGTTGGGTCGGCATCGCATTGGTGACCGTCGCGGTGCTGCTGCTGAGTACCGCGAAGTAGCGCGTCGCCGTGCCAACCAAGGTTGGCATCTACCGGTGCGGAAGCGCTGTGCCAACCAAGGTTGGCGCCTGCCAGAGCGTGAGCCGCCGCAGGCAAGCGCCCCGAAGGATCTCTCCGGGGCGTTGCTGTTTCTGCAGCAGTTAGAACCGTGCGGTGAAGTTCAGCCGCGTGGTGCGGCCCGGGCCCGGCATCAGGCTCATCGCCAGCGTGTCCATGTAATAGGTGTTGCGCAGGTTGCTGACCACCAGTTCCACTTCGGCCTTCGGGGTGAACTGCCAGCGCGCATAGAAGTCATAGATCGCGGTCGGCAGGTAGATGTTCTGCAGGCCGGTCGAGCCGGTGGTGTTCCAGGGCTTGTCCAGTTCATGGGTGGGGCCGCTGTTGTAGGTGCGGCGGATGCCGGTATCCAATCGCTTGTCGAACAGGCAGACGCCCAGCGTGCTGTGGATCGAGTACTTCGGCGGGTTCTGCGCGTTGACGAACGAGGTGCCGAAGCCGCCGTCCACGCAGTCCGGTGTGGTGTCCAGCTTGCTCCACTTCGCATACGGGTCTTCGCGCAGGCGTTTGGCAGTGGCCGCATCGCAGGTGCGCGCGCGCTGGTAATAGCTGGCCGACAGGTCCAGGTAGGCGATGCCGGCGTCATAGCCGGACTGCAGCTCGTAGCCCGACACCGTGTAGTTGTCGACGTTGTCGACATGGAAGGCCCAGTTGCTGGAATCGAAGCGGCGGGTGATGGCGTTGTCGATATCGTTCTTGAACCAGGCCACCTTGAACGCCAGCCGGTCACCGTCGCGCCACAGGTCCTGCTTGAGCAGGCTGAAGCCGATGTCCCAGGAGCGGTTCTTTTCCGGCTTCAGGTCGGCCACCGGCGCCGAGGTGCTGTTGCCCAGCGTCGATTCGAACAGGCTGGGCATCTTCCAGCCCTGCGCGTACTTCACGTAGAAGAACGTGTCTGCGTCGAGGTTGAAGCGCGCCTCGGCATAGGGTGCGAAGCCGTGGCCCGAGCGCCGGATCGCCGGCTTGTAGCCCCAGGCGGTGGGAATCTGCTTGGTGTAGAAGCCATTGGCACCACGCGGATCGCGGATGAATCCGTCGAAATCGTAGCTCTGGCCCAGCGTGCTGTCGCCGTACGGCGTGGCGCGCAGCGAGTCATACGTGTAGTTGCCCTGTGCATCCGGGTACCACTCCTTGTACCAGCCCGGCAGCAGCTGGCCACCCTTGCTCAGGCGCGCGAAGGTGTAGCGCAGGTCGCGCGATTCACTGACGAAGGCCACGCGGTTGCGGTCGCGGGTGCGGTAGTCGATGAAGCGGCCGCCTGCGGTCAGCGACAGCCAGTCCCACGGCTGCCATTGCAACGACGCCACCACGCTGGCCTCGCGGCGCGTGCCCGATCGCAGGTAACGGTTGTTGTTGTAGTCCACCGGCAGCACCGGTGAGTTCGGTGCGGTGTCTTCGTGCTGGAAGGACGCGCCATAGCGCAGCGTCCAGTCGCCCAGATCGTTGCTGAAGCGGGTGGTGTTGCTGCTGTCCAGGCCCCAGCGCCGGGTCTTCACGTCCGACTGCAGGCCCGGGCCGTAGGTCTCGCCCAGCGTGTCGGGCATCTGGTCGTTGGGCACGTCCTTGAACAGCGGCGTGTTGGCGATATTGCTGTTGAACATGCGGCTGGTGGCGGTGGTGAACCACAGCGTGCTGCTCAGGTCCAGCCACGGGTGCGCCTCGGGGCGGTAACGATGGCGCAGCGAAGTGGCGTTGACCCGCATCTTCCCGGGCTCGAACTGGAACATCGTGTTGGCCTTGTCCACGTAGGTCACCCACTGGTTGGACTCACCCACGCGGCCGATCGCCGACGGCATGATTTCGCCGAAGCTGGAGTTGAAGAAGCGGTGGCTCAGCTCCAGGCGCTGGTCCGGGTTGGGCGTCCAGGTGAACTTCAGCAGCGCCGATTCGTTGTCGGTGTGCGTGTTCAGGACTTCATCGCCCGGGTGGTACAGCTTGGAAACGGCCTGGCTGGACATGCCGGTACCGCCGCTGGACAGGTGCTGGTCCTCGTAGCGGTGGGCGCCGTTGCTGCCGGCGAAGTAGTTGCCCTGGCGGCGCCGTGCGTAGGCTGCGACAAGCTGCCAGTCTTCGCCGCGCTGGGCGAAGGCGACGCTGCCGTTCCAGTCGCGCGGGTCGCGCAGGCTGTTGCGGTTGTCGCTGCCACGCGCGATCTGCTTGAAGGTGCGGGTGCGGTCGATGCTGTTGTCGGCCACGCCGCCGCGCACACGCAGTCCCCAGGCCTGGCCGTCATCGAGTATGTCCTCGGCCTTCAGCGTTTCCATGTAGACCACGCCACCGATCGCGCTGGCGGCATTGGCGGCCAGGCTCGGTCCCTTCTCGATGCTGATCGCGCTGATCAGGTCCGGGTCCAGGTAGCTGCGCTGCTGCACGCCGGCATAGCCGCGGTACACGTCGATGGCCTGCTGGCCGCCGTCGATGATCACCGGCACCCGGTTCTGGCCCTGCAGGCCGCGGATGTTGACGTCCAGCGCGCCGCCATTGCGTACGTCTCCGGTGTGCACGCCGACTGCGCCGGCCAGCACATCGCCGATCGACTGGCCGCGGAAGCGTTCCAGCTGCTGGTGGTCCAGGTGCACGCGCGAGCCGCTGTCACGGTAGACAGCATCGGCATCGGCAAGCCCCCACGGCGAAGCACCTTCGCTGGCCTGGCCGGCCACGCGCAGGGTGCCGATCTGGCGTACGCCGGCGTCGGTAGCCGGGGCGGCCTGCAGCACCACGCCGCTGGCATCACGCTGGAACGAAAGGCCGGTGCCGGTGAGCAGCTGTGCCAGCGCGGCCTCGGTGTTGAGCGAGGCCTGCACGCCACCGCTGTGCCGGCCGCGGGTCAGGCGCGCATCGGCAGCGATGGACAGGCCGGACTGCTGACCGAACGCGGTCAAGGCCTGGTCGAGCGGACCGGCCGGGATCTGCCAGCGAACGGCGGCGGCAGCATCCTGTGCGTGGGCGGCGGCCGGCAACAGGCACGGCGTGGCCAGGGCCAGGCACAGCGCGATGGCAAGCGGGCGAGGGGAAGGGCAGGGTAGTTTCATGGGGGCGGCGACATCCGCAATGGGTTCCCTTGTAGTGCCCGCCGAGCGCGCAGAAAGGGAACCGCGATTTCAACGCGGACGCACAACGGTCCACCATGGCCAGCGCTGCTCGATGCGGATCGGCAGGGCGCGCGCCAGCAGTTTCAGGGCCTGCAGGCTGTCCAGGCGCGGCAATACCGCGGTGACATTCAATGCGGACAGTGCCGGATCGCAGCCCAGATAGCCCCGATGGTGACGGGCCAGTTCGTCGATCACCCGGATCAGTTGCGTGTCCTGCACCTGCAGGCGTCCGTCCTGCCAGTCGCCGCGCAGAGGATCGGCAGCGACCGTTGTGAGCCCCCCCATCGGTCCGATCTGCAGCGCACTTCCCGCAGGCACATCCAGCGCCGCGCCGAACATCGGCAGGCACCGCACCACGCCCTCGAACACGTCCAACCGGCTGTGCTGCGCTTCGCGGCCGACCGCGAAGCGGGTTCCGATCGGCTGCAGGCGCGCGCCGGGTACATGCACGGCCAGGGGCAGGCCGACGAATGCGGGGTGGTGGCCGGTCTGCAGCAGCAGTTCGCCGCGCAGCAGATGCAGGGCGCGGTTGCCGTTGCCGATGTCGACGGTCACTTCGCTGCCGGCGTTGAGCCACAACTGGCTGCCATCGGCCAGCGTCCAATGACCGGTGCGCCCGGCAGCGGTGCGTTGCGTCTGCAGGTGGCGCTGCGCCTGCAGCCCGTGCAGGCCGAGAAGCGAGACCGCACCGATGCCGAGTGCGCCGCCGAGACTGCGAAGCGCGCGGCGGCGGCGATGGCCGGCGGCATCGAGCGCCGTTGCTGCCGCCGGTGCCGACAGCGGGGCGAACGACTGCCAGACCGCCTCGACCCGGCGCCAGGCGTCGGCGTGACCGGCGTCGGCCTGCAGCCACGCACGCCAGTGTTGCTGGTCGTCGTCGCTCCAGCCCTGTTGGCGCAGCGCGAACCACTCTGCCGCCTGCTCCAGCGCCGGGCCGGCCACTGCCGCGCTCATGCCGCCGCGTCGCCGGACAGGCGCAGGCAATGCAGCATCGCCTGCGCCATGTACTTCTTGACCATGCGCTCGGACACGCCCAGCTGTTGGCCGATCTCCGCATAGCCCAGTCCGGACAGCCGGGCCAGCAGGAAGGCACGCCGTGGCCGCTCGGCCAGGCCGGACAGCATGTCAGCGATGGCATGCAGCAGCTGCAGCGCCTGCGTACGCTCCTCCGCAGAGGGATGCACCGGCTCCGGTTGTGCGGCCAGCGCGGTCAGATAGGCGCGCTCCAGGTCCGCGCGCTGCCAGTGGTTGACCAGCAGCGCGTGCGCGATGGTGCTGAGATAGGCGCGCGGCAGGCGCAGTTCGGACGGATCGACGCGCCGGCTGAGCAGGCGCAGGAAGGTGTCCTGGGTCAGGTCGGCGGCGCAGTCGGCGTTGTGGGTGCGGCGGCGCAGCCAGCCCAGCAGCCAGCCATGGTGTTCGCGGTAGAACCCCGCCAGCGCGGTGCTGGAGGCGGCGGGCACGGCCATCGGCACGGGTCATTAATGAGAATGATTCCTATTATAGGGCGATCGGGCGGCGCACGACAAATCCTGCGCATGCCGCAGCAGGAGAGATCGCCGGATTTGCGATGCCCGGCGTGCTCGCCGACACTGCGGCTTTCCACAAGGAGTGCCCGCATGTTCAGCCACATCACCGTAGGAACGAACGACATGGATGCCGCGCGCCGCTTCTACGATGCCCTGTTCGCCGCGATGGGGGCACGTCCGGGTGTGTTCGACGAAAAGGGTCGGCTGCTGTACTTCAAGGATGGGCGGATGTTCGGCGTCACCGCGCCCATCGATGGGCAGCCTGCATGCCATGCCAACGGCGGCACCATTGGTTTCACCCTCGACAGTGCCGAGGCCGTGCGCGGTTGGCAGGATGCTGGCGTGGCCCATGGCGGTACGGCCATCGAAGACCCGGCTGGCATCCGCAGCATGGCCGGGCGCCAGCTGTTCCTGGCCTACCTGCGCGACCCGGACGGCAACAAGCTGTGCGCGGTGCATGTGGTGCATGTGATGTCGTGATTGGACAGTACGCGCGTGGCCGCGATGCACGCGGTCCGCGCGCGGCTGCGCTCGCAGGTACGCTTCGGCGCGCGCGTGATAACACGGAATGGCGGGCCGGGCCTGTGACCACAGGCCGCAACTTCATGCTCTGTCCACTGCGGTTCAGCCAGAATCGACCGGCTAACCCTTTGATCTACCGGAGAACGCCGCCCCATGGATGTACTGGAGCCGCAACAATCCCCGGTGCGCACCCTTCGGCCTGTGTTCGCCTTCGCGGCGATCGTTGTCGTGGCGTTCGCGCTGTTCGTCAGCCTGTTCCCGCTTGGTGCGGGCCGCCTTCTGCTGAAGGCACAGGACTGGGCCGCACTCAATGTCGGCTGGTATTACCTGCTGGCGATGACCCTCTACCTGGTGTTCGTGGTCGGCGTGGCGCTGTCCAAGTACGGTGGCATCAAGCTCGGCGCCGACCATGACGAGCCGGAGTTCAGCTACCTTTCCTGGGCCGGCATGCTGTTCGCTGCCGGCATCAGCATCACCCTGTTCTTCTTCTGCGTTTCCGAACCGCTGACCCACTACCTGCAGCCGCCGCAGGGCGATCCGGCCGCGGGCGAGGCCGGCGCGCGCCAGGCCATGCAGCTGCTGTTCCTGCACTGGGGCCTGCACGGCTGGGGTGTGTTCGCGCTGGCGGCGATGGCGATGGCCTACTTCGCCTACCGCCACAACCTGCCGCTGGCCCTGCGCTCGGCGCTGTACCCGTTGATCGGCAAGCGCATCAATGGCCCGATCGGCTACACCGTGGACGCGCTGGGAATTGTCGCTACCGTGTTCGGCATCGGCGCCGACATGGGCTTCGGCGTGCTGCATCTCAACGCCGGCCTGTCGCACCTGTTCAACATCCCGCATTCCAACCTGGTGCAGATCATCCTGGTGGTCAGCATGATGGGCGCGGCGGTGGCCGTGGCCGTCTCCGGCGTGGAGAAGGGCGTGCGCTGGATGGCCAACATCAACATGCTGCTGGCGATCGCGCTGGTGCTGTTCATGCTGTTTGCCGGGCCGACGCAGTACCTGTTCAGCACGCTGATGCAGAACCTGGGCGACTACCTGGGCAGCGTGGTCGGCAAGAGTTTTGATGTGTATGCCTACGGCGGCCGCCCCGAATGGCTGGGCGGCTGGACGGTGTTCTACTGGGCGTGGTGGATCGGCTGGGCGCCGTTCGTCGGCCTGTTCATCGCGCGCATCTCACGTGGCCGCACCATCCGCGAATTCGTGTTCGGCGTGCTGCTGATCCCGCTGGGCTTCACCCTGGCCTGGCTGTCGATCTTCGGCAACAGCGCGCTGGACCAGGTCCTGCACCACGGCCAGCAGCAGTTGGCACAGCTGGCGGTGGATGATCCACCGACGGTGCTCTACGCGTTGTTGGATGGCTACCCGTGGAGCCGCACGGTGATCGCGGTGACGGTGCTGGTCAGCTTCATTTTCTTTGTGACCTCGGCCGACTCGGGGGCGGTGGTGTTGTCCACGCTGTCCTCGCATGGCGGTGCACCGGAGGATGATGGTCCGCGTTGGCTGCGTGTGTTCTGGGGCACGGTGATCGCCGTACTGACCGCCGGGCTGCTGCTGGCTGGGAGCATCGATGCGCTCAAATCTGCGGTGGTGCTGGCGTCGCTGCCGTTCTCGGCGGTGCTGCTGCTGATGATGTGGGGGCTGACCCGCGCCTTCAGTGACGAGTCGCACCGCAAGCGCGCGCTGCAGTACCGGCCCTCGCCGCTGATCGGCGACGATCGCCATCACCAGGGCTGGCGTCAGCGCCTGAGCCAGGCCATGCACTTCCCGGTGCGCGACCAGGTCTACCGCTTCATGGACGATACGGTGAAGCCGGCGATGGAAGCGGTGGCCGAACAGCTGCGCGGGCAGGGTTGGGATGTATCCACCCGCTTCGAGGCCGGCGACATGGAGCTGACGGTCAATCACGGCGAGCAGCAGGACTTCCTGTACCGAGTGATCCTGAGCGGCTACCTGACCCCGTCGTTCGCCGCCCAGCAGCTGCGCAACCAGCGCTACTACCGCGCTGAAGTGCATCTGTTCGAAGGCAGCCAGGACTACGACCTGGTGGGCTACAGCCGCAAGCAGATCATCAACGACATCATCAGCCAGTACGAACGGCACCTGCAGTTCCTGCACCTGAGCCGGTGATGCGGTGGGTGCGGACCGTTGGTCCGCACACCCCTGCAGAGCCGAGCCCATGCTCGGCTCTGCAGGTGGCGCATCAGAACCGGTAGCGCGCCCCCAGCGAAACGAACTGCCCGCGCAGGTTGTACTGGCTGATGTCGAAACCATTGGAGCCACCGGCCGGGTCGAACGGCGGGTCCTTGTCGGTCAGGTTCAGCACCGACAGCGACAGCGTGGTGTTGGGAATCCCTTCGTACGCCACGTACAGGTCCAGCTGGTGATACGGCTTGATGCGATCACGCAGGCCGGGGTTGCTGGTCGCTGTCGCCACGCGCTGGTCATAGCCGCTCACGTACTGCAGGCTCAGCGTGCTGCTCCAGTCGCCCACTGCCCAGTTCAGCGACGTAGTGCCGCGGGTGCGCGGCAGTGCGCCGTGGCGGTTGTTGCCGGCCCCTTCATACGGTGCCTGACCGGCCACCAGCGGCTGCTTGAAGCTGAGCAGATGGGTCCAGCTGCCGGCCACGGTGAAGTTGCCCCAGCCTTCGGTGCGGAAGGTGCGGTTGGCTTCCAGGTCCAGGCCCGAGGTGGTCAGTTCGCCCTGGTTGGCATACTGGTTGGTGATGAACTGGATGCGTCCCTGTGCATCACGCTGCACGCGGCCGGGGAACAGCGTCGGGTTGTCGACGATGAACTGCGCGCTGTCCGGCTTGACCAGGTTGTCCTGCTCGATGCGGTACCAGTCCAGGCCGATGCTGGTATCGCCATCGGGCGACCACACCGCGCCCACGTTGAAGTTGCGCGAGCGTTCGGCCTTCAGGTCCGGATTGCCGGTGCGGATGTTGGTCACGCCACGGCTGCCACCGGGCTGCAACGGATCCAGCGGATCGATCACCGAGCCATAGCTGACGGTCTGGCCCGGCGCGATCTCCGGCAGCGAAGGCGCGCGGAAGCCACGCGAGAACGAACCACGCAGCAGCAAGCTGTCCAGCGGCTGCCAGCGCAGCGCCACCTTCGGCGAGAACGCGTTGCCGAAGTCGTCATAGTGGTCGCCACGACCGGCCACCTGCAGCTCCAGCGTGCGGTGCAGCGGCACGCTCAGTTCGGCGTAGGCGGCGCTGACCTGGCGCTCGCCGTTGACCACGTTGATGGCCGGGCGCAGCTCGGTGCCCGACAGCACCTGCGCACTGGTGCGCGCGTCCAGTGATTCCTTGCGGAACTCGGCACCCCAGGCGAAGCCGACCGCACCGGCCGGTAGCTCCCACAGCGAGGTCGAGGCCTTCACGTTCAACGAATGCAGCTTGTACCAGCCCGGACGCTTGGTCTGCAGGCGCAGTGCATCCAGCGCCCCCGGCGTGCTGGACGGGTTGAGGAAGTTGTAGTTGCCATCGCGCAGGATCTGCTCGAACGCGTAGCGGTTGACGAAGTTGTCGACGTATTCGCGCTGCGAGCTTTGCGAGGTCAGCGCCGCCACTTCCCAGTCCCATCGCTCGCCGCTGCCACGCACGCCGGCCAAGGCGCGGTAGAACACCTGCGTGTTGTCCTTCAGGCGCGGGCCGAGGTCGAAGAAGGTGTACTCGAACGGCAGTGGCGTGCTGCCCGGATTGTTCGGGTGGCCGACCGGCAGCACCGCCGGCACGTCGATCAGGGTGCCGGTGGCCGGGTTGTACGCGCGCAGGCCCGGGCCGACGGTCAGCGGCGCGCTGAAGATCTGGTCGGCCTTGTTGTGGCTGTACAGGACATCGGCGAACGCCTCGACGCTGTCGTTGAAGCGGTAGGTCGCGCTCAACGACGCCTGCAGGCGCTCGGCGCCGGGCTGCAGGGTCTTGAACGGCTGCGCGTTGAAGGCGCAGGCCTGGCCGGGCAGGGTGCTGCCGAAATCGCTGTACGGGCGCAGCTGGCTGCCATCCGGGCAGTTGGCGAACGGTTGCGGTGCGCGCGGGTTGGACAGCCAGTTGCCACCGGCGGTGGACCAACCGGCCAGGCGACCGCCGGGCTTGTCGCGGAAATCGCCGCTGCGGGTGTAGGCACGCTGGTCGGCGTCGAGGCGATCACGCTTGAGCAGGTCCAGCCCGAACAGCACGTTCCAGCCCTGCTGTTCGAGGTCACCGAAGCCAGCCAGCAGGTTGACCTTACGCTCGTTCAGGCCGCCTTGGGTGGCGGTACCGAAGCCGCCGCCGACTTCCACGCCCTGGAAGTTCTTTCGCAGGATGATGTTGATGACGCCGGCGATGGCATCGGAACCGTACACCGCCGAGGCGCCATCCTTCAGCACTTCGATGCGTTCCACTGCGCTGATCGGCAGCGCGTTGAGGTCGACGAAGGTGTCCTGGGTGTTGAGCGCAAAGCCGAAGTTGGACACACGATAGCCGTTGACCAGCACCAGTGTGTTCTTCGGCGACAGGCCACGCAGGCCGATCGAGGCCGAGCCGGCGGCGAAACTGCCGGTGTACTGCTCGTCGAAGCTGTTGCCGGCATTGGCCGACAGGTTGCGCAGCACGTCGGTGAGGGTGGAGCGGCCGGTCTGCTCGATCTGTTCGCGGCTGACGATCTGCACCGGATTCGGCCCGGCGGTATCGCTGCGCTTGATGTTGGAGCCGGTCACCAGCACGGCGCCGAGGGTGGTGCTGTCCTTGCCAGTATCGGCGGATTCAGCGGCGCCGGCAGCGCCGGCGGTGAGGCCCAGCGCGATCGCGCCGGCAAGCAGGTTCAGGGTGGTGCGGTACATGGAAGCGACAACGCCGAACGGGGGAGGAGCCGTCAGTACCGCACGCAGGCACGTGCGCCTTCCAATGACGAAAGCGCATTCAGTTATACATCACAGGTTCTTAACGAAAGTCGGTGCCTCCGTTGGAGCAGACCCACTCGGTGGGTGCGGGACCGATCTTTGGTGGGTGCGGACCGTTGGTCCGCACACCCTGCAGGGTCACAGCCCTTTCCCTGTGGAAAGAAGCCTTATCCCCCCACGCTACGCGCGAGAGTCGACTGACAGTCGACTCTACCGGGACAGCGCCATACCGGGACAGCGCCATTACCGGTGCAGCGCCATCCGCTGAGGCATCAAGGCCGCAGCAACACCTTGCCGTTACGGCCCGAACCGGCGCCGGCCTTCGCTGCCTGGGCGATGTCGTCCAGTGCGAAGATCTGCTCCACCGGCAGGGTCAGTTCGCCGCTCGCCGCACGCTTCAGCAGTTCGCCAACCAGCCGGCGCTTGTCCTCCACCGCCATCGCCTGGCTGACCTTGCTGCCCCAGAAGCCCTTCACCGTGGCCTCCTTGTAGATCAGGCCGCCGGACGGGATGCGCATCGGTTCGCCGCTCATCACACCGAACGACACCAGCGTGCCGTGGTGGCCGAGCAGGTCGACCAGGTCACCGCTGGCGTCGCCGCCGATGGAATCCACCGCGGCCGCGGCCTGTGCTTCGCCGGTCGCCTCACGCACGCGATCCTTCCAGCCGTCCAGCGAGGTGTCGAATACATGATCGATGCCCAGCGCCTGCAGCTGCGCGACCGCATCAGCATTGCGCACCAGGTTGGCCACATGCACGCCACGCGCCCGCGCCAGCATCGCCAGCGACTTGCCCACCGCGCCGTTGGCGGTGTTCTGCACGATCCACTGGCCCGGCTCGACGTGCAGGAACTCCAGCAGCATCAGCGCGCTCAGCGGCATGGCAATCAGCTGCGCGGCCATTTCGTCCGGGATCGCCTCCGGCATCGGAATCACCATGCGTGCCGGCGCAATGAACGCTTCGGCCCAGGTGCCGTGCACCGAGGCAGCGGCCACCCGCTGGCCGACCTGCAGGCCGTCGACGCCATCGCCGAGTGCATCGATCACGCCCAGTGCTTCACTGCCACCGATCGCCGGCAGGGTCGGTTTGTAGCCGTACAGGCCGCGCACGGTCAGCAGGTCGTGGTTGTGGATCGAGGCCAGCACGGTGCGGATGCGCACCTCGCCGGGGCCGGGCTCGGGCAGCGGCGCATCGGCAATGGCAAGGACGTCGGCCGGATCGCCGAAGGAGGGGTACTGGGCAGCGCGCATGGGCGGTGTTCCGGGGAAAGTTGATGTTGTACCGAACTGGGGACGCAGGCGCTGTCGACAAGGCGCCGCACGTGCAACACGGCATCCTGCGACTGATCGTCGCGACATGTATTGATTACCGCATCTTGTGTTGACGAGTTCGGATATCCCCACTATGTTGTGGCCGTCACTCCCGGTCAGCCGCCGCCGCCGGACATGCAGCAAACGTCCCGCGGCCCGCCCCTGAAGGCTTGCCGTGTCGACGCGGCCGCCATCGTGCGGACGCAGGTCGCCCCCACGGCCCGGATACCGGCCGCAGGCGCAGGCAGATGCCGACGACCTACGTTCCCGTGCCCTGGCAATCCACCCGTTCGCCCCGTGCGCCGGTATCGCGTTCAGGGCCGCCATGGCATCGACCGCCAAAGCGCGTGCGAGCCTGGAGTTTCACCACCATGACCGACAGTACCTTCCGCGTGGCCGATCTGGCCGGCGCTGGCGACGCCTTGCGCGCCGGTGGCGAGCGCGTGCCGACCTGGATCACCAAGGAGGCCGGCAACCGTCGCCTGCCGTTCGAGGCCGAGCGCCTGCAGCGCAGCATCGACGCCGTGCATGCCGAGTTCCCGCAGCTGGACGTGAGCGACTATCGCCGCGTAGTGCAGTCGATGGTCGAACGCAAACCGAGCATCAGCGCCGATGACCTGGTCGATCTGCTGATCCGCGAGGCCGAGTCGCGGGTGGACCTGGTTGCACCCGAGTGGGAACAGTTTGCCGCACGCATCTACCTGCGCCGCCTGTACAAGCGCGCCAGCCGCAACCGCTTCTACGACGTCGGTCTGAAGTACGGCTCGTATGTGGGCCTGCAGGAAAGCCTGGCCGACCGCGGCATCTACAGCAACGACATCCTGCGCTGCTATTCGAAGGAAGAGCTGCAGCAGGCCGGCGAGATGATCGATCCGAAACGCGACCGGCTGTTCGCCTACAACGGCCTGTACCTGCTGGCCACGCGCTATCTGGCCAGCGACCGCAGCCGCGAGGTCTACGAGCTGCCACAGGAGCGTTGGCTGACCATCGCGCTGTACCTCATGCAGGAGGAAAAGCCGCGTGAGCGGCGCATGCAGCTGGTCGGCGAGGCGTACTGGGCGCTGTCCAACCTGTACATGACCGTGGCCACACCGACCCTGGCCAATGCCGGCAAGGTGGGGGGGCAACTGTCCAGCTGCTTCATCGACACGGTGGACGACAGCCTGCAGGGCATCTATGACTCCAACACCGATATCGCCCGCGTGTCCAAGCATGGCGGCGGCGTTGGCGCCTACCTGGGCTATGTGCGCAGCAGCGGCGCACCGATCCGCGGCGTGGCCAATTCGTCCGGCGGCGTCGTGCCGTGGATCAAGCAGCTCAACAACACCGCGGTGTCGGTTGATCAGCTTGGCCAGCGCAAGGGCGCGGTGGCGGTTTACCTGGACATCTGGCACCGCGATATCGAAGCCTTCATGGACCTGCGCCTCAACAACGGCGACCAGCGCCTGCGCGCGCACGATGTGTTCACCTCGGTGTGCGTGCCCGACCTGTTCATGGAAGCGGTGGAGCGCCGCGCCGACTGGTACCTGTTCGACCCGCACGAGGTGAAGCAGGCCAAGGGCTGGTACCTGCAGGACTTCTACGACGAGAAGCGCGGCGCGGGCAGCTTCCGCCACCGCTACGCCGAACTGGTGGCCGACGAGCGCATCAGCCGCCGCACGGTGAAGGCCATCGATCTGTTCAAGCGGATCATGCTCAGCCAGCTGGAGACCGGCAACCCGTTCCTGTTCTACCGCGACGAGGTCAACCGCCGGAACCCGAACAAGCACGCGGGCATGATCTATTCCAGCAACCTGTGCACCGAGATCCTGCAGAACATGAGCCCGACGCGGATGATCCAGGAGATCGTCAGCGGCGACCAGATCGTCACCACACGCCGCGCCGGTGACTTCGTGGTCTGCAACCTGTCCTCGATCAACCTCGGCCGGGCGATCAGTGCGCCGGATGACCTGCTGGCCACCGACGTGCTGGAGCGCCTGATCCCGATCCAGGTGCGCATGCTCGACAACGTGATCGATCTCAATGCGCTGCCGGTGCCGCAGGCCACGATCACCAACCGCAAGTACCGCGCCATCGGCCTGGGCACGTTCGGTTGGCACCACCTGCTGGCGCAGCAGGCAATCCAGTGGGAATCACCGGATGCCGAAGAATTGGCCGACCGCCTCTACGAACGCATCAACTTCCTGACCATCCAGGCCAGCGCGCAACTGGCGAAGGAGAAGGGCAGCTACCCGATGTTCGCGGGCAGCGACTGGAACAACGGGCGTTACTTCCGTGACCGCGACTACAGTGGCGCCGCGTGGGACAGCCTGGCCCGCGAAGTGGCCACGCACGGCCTGCGCAACGGCTGGCTGCTGGCGGTGGCGCCGAACATGAGCACCGCGCAGATTGCAGGCTCCACGGCCTCGATCGACCCGATCTACAGCGCGTTCTACTACGAGGAAAAGAAGGACTTCCGGCGGCCGGTGGCGGCGCCGGGCCTGTCGCTGGAAACCTGGCCGTACTACGAGAAGGGTGCCTACAAGGTCGACCAGTTCGCCAGCGTGCGCCAGAACGCGCGCCGCCAGCGCCATGTCGACCAGTCGATCAGCTTCAACCTGTACGTGCCCAGCACCATCCGCGCCAGCACGTTGCTGGAGCTGCACCTGAGCGCCTGGCGCGAGGGCCTGAAGACCACCTACTACGTGCGCTCCAACGACATCGACATCAGCGAATGCGAGTGGTGCTCCAGCTGATCAATGGTAGTGCCGGCCGCTGGCCGGCAATCCCGCGATCTTAGGTAGTGCCGGCCGCTGGCCGGCAACCCCGCGATCTTCGGTAGTGCCGGCCGCTGGCCGGCAACCCCGTGATCTTCGGTAGTGCCGGCCGCTGGCCGGCAACACGATAGAAAGAGAACGAAGGCAGAAAACCATGGCAACTCCCCTCGACCGCATCAAGATCCTCGAACCTCGCCATCCCAACCGCAGTACCGGCATCATCAACGGCCAGACCAGCGGCATCCTCAACTGGAACGACATTCCTTATCCGTCGTTCTATCGGGCCTACAAGGAACTGTCCACCAACTTCTGGATTCCCGACGAGGTCGACATGAAGCTGGACGCTCGCCAGTACGGTGAGCTGAACGCGCGCGAGAAGAACGCCTACGACTCGATCATCGGCCTGCTCGCCACGCTGGATTCACCGCAGACGCGCTTCATCTACAACGTCGCGGAGTACATCACCGACCCGGCCGCGCACGCCAACGCGGCGATCATCGGGCAGCAGGAAGTGATCCACAACGAGAGCTACAGCTACGTGCTGGCCTCGATCACCGACCTGCCGAACCAGAACCGCATCTTCGAGATCGCCCGCACCCACCCGACCATCATCAAGCGCAATGCACCGATCATGGGGGCGTATGACGATTTCATGCGCGAGAAGACCGCCGAGACTCTGCTCAAGTCGTTGATCCAGTCCTCGATCCTGGAGGGCATCAATTTCTATTCCGGGTTCGCGTACTTCTACAACATGGTGCGGCAGAACCGCATGAACGGCACCGGCAAGATCATCAGCTTCATCAACCGCGACGAGCTGGCGCATACCAAATTCATCAGCGAGCTGATCCGCGCCATCATCGGCGAGAACCCGGAGTTGCAGACCAATGAACTGACCGCCTACGTACACCAATCGTTCGAGCATGCCATCGAGCTGGAGACGCAGTGGTCGTCGGAGGTGCTGGATGGCATCGACGGCATCGACGTGGACGAGATGGTGCGCTACGTGAAGTACCGCGCCAACAAGATGGCCGGCATGCTCGGCATCGAACGCCTGTACAGCGATACCACCGACAACGTGATGCCGTGGATCAAGGCCTACGCCGACAACTTCACCGAAACCAAGACCGACTTCTTCGAGATGCGCAATGCAAGTTACAAGAAGACCAACGTCGACAACGGCTTCGACGACCTGTGAGTCCGGCGCCGCGCTGAGCATCCTGGTGGTGGTCGCCTCGTTGAGCGGCAATACCCGCGAACTTGGCCGGCAGATTGCCGAGCGCTGCCGCGCTGCCGGTCATGCGGTTCACTGGCAGGACGCTGACGACCTGCGCCAGGCGCCGCCGCTGGCGGCCGACGAGGCCGACCTGGTGCTGCTGGGCTGCTGGACCGACAACGCCGGCCGCACGCCGTCGGAGATGAAGGCATGGGTGGCCGGCATCGCCGAACGCGGCGAGCGGCCGCGGCAGCTGGCGGTGTTCGGCACCGGCGAAACGCAGTGGGGGCAGGAGTACTACTGCGGCGCCGTGCACCGCCTGATCCGCTACTTCCGCAGCGACTATCCGCCGCTGGAAATCGAACAGATGCCGCATGGGCAACGCCATGCGGGGGCCATCGAGGCCTGGACCGACGCGGTCCTGGCCCACTATTGGAGCAACACTGATGCAGATCATCGACGCCACCACGCCTGAGCAGTTCCAGCAGCTGCTGGCCGAGCACCCGCGGGTGCTGGTGGATTTCCACAAGGACCAGTGCCCGGGGTGCCGGATGCTGGAGATGTCGTTGCACCGGGTGGCCAACAGCGCGGCGGGGCAGGGAACGACCCTGCTGCGCGTGCAGCTGGAAGTGCTGGGTGAGGCGTTCTTCAGGGAGCTGGGGCTGCGGCAGACGCCGACGCTGTCGCTGTTCCGTGACGGTGACGAACGTACGCGCCTGGCCGGATTCCAGTCGCCGCAACAGATCGAGGCCGCGATCGCGTTGCATCTGTAGCGTGGAGATGGTGGGGTCGGATCCCTTGCCAGAGGCAAGGGCTCTGACCCCGCATCGTGTAAAGGCATCCACGCATGGCGTGGATCTACTGGGTCCAACCCCTGGATCTGGCATCACCCGCCGCTGAAGGTATCCACCAGCAGCTTCACGTTCAATACCACGATCACCAGCGCGATCACCCAGGCAATCGCACCCAGCAAGCGCGGTGCGACCAACGCGCCCATCGTCATCTTGTCGGTTACGATCCGCACCAGTGGGATGATCGCGAACGGCAGCTGCATCGACAGCACCACCTGGCTCAGCACCAGCAGCTTTACCGCGCCCTGGTCGCCGAACAGCATGATCACCACCACCACCGGAATGATTGCCAGTGCGCGCGTGATCA
Source organism: Stenotrophomonas sp. YJH_SMC_64 (assembly GCF_059371375.1). Classification (NCBI taxonomy): domain Bacteria; kingdom Pseudomonadati; phylum Pseudomonadota; class Gammaproteobacteria; order Lysobacterales; family Lysobacteraceae; genus Stenotrophomonas; species Stenotrophomonas sp. YJH_SMC_64. The sequence goes on from NZ_JCAFUN010000004.1 coordinate 247,908, forward strand.
GCCGCCGCAGCCACGGCGGCAGGCGCAGGTGCAGGAAACCTTCCATCACGATCTGGCCGGCCAGCGTGGCGGTTACTGTCGAATTCAGGCCCGACGCCAGCAGGGCCACTGCGAACAACGTCGCCGCCGCGCCCACCCCCAGCATCGGCGCCAGCAGCTGGTGGGCTTGTTCGATGTCTTCCACATCAAATCGGCCATTGGCATGGAACACCGCCGCCGCCAGGATCAGGATGCTGGCGTTGATGAACAGTGCCAGGGTCAGCGCAAGGGTGCTGTCGGTCACCGCCCAGCGCAGCGCGCTGCGACGGCCCTCATCGGTGCGCGGGTAGGCACGGGTCTGCACGATCGACGAATGCAGGTACAGGTTGTGCGGCATCACCGTGGCACCAATGATGCCGATCGCGATGTACAGCGCGTGCGGATCGGTCACTACCTGCGCGCGCGGAATGAAGCCGCCCAGCACGTCCATCACCGGCGGTGCGGCCAGCGCGATCTGCACCATGAAGCAGCCGAAGATCACCATCAGCAGCGCGATCACGAAGGCTTCCAGCGCCCGGAAGCCGCGGTTCATCAGCAGCAGTACCAGCAGCGTGTCCAAGGCGGTGATCACCGCGCCCCACAGCAGCGGCAGGTCGAACAGCAGTTTCAGTGCGATCGCGGTGCCGATCACCTCGGCCAGGTCGCAGGCGATGATCGCCGCCTCGCACAGCGCCCACAGCGCCAGGTTCACCGGCTTGGGGTAACGCGCGCGGCAGGCCTGGGCCAGGTCCATGCCGGTGGCGATGCCGAGCCGCGCCGACAGCGCCTGCAGGATCACCGCCATCAGGTTGGAGATGAGGATGACCGACAGCAGCAGGTAGCCGAAGCGCGAACCGCCGGCGAGGTCGGTGGCCCAGTTACCCGGGTCCATGTAGCCGACAGAGATCATGTAGCCCGGGCCGAGGAAGGCCAGCAGGCGGAACCACCAATGGCCCTTGTCGGGCACCGCCACCGAGGCGTTGAGCGCACCCAGGCTGGCCGGGGTGGGGGCCGAAGGGTCGCGGGGCGCCAGGGTGTTCATGGGTCCGAATATAGCTCCTGCTATAGTCATTAGCAATGTGAAACAATCGTCTTTATCGCGTTACTGGTCCAGAATTCAGTTTCAAACCCGGAGTAGACCGGAAGGACAGGCGCAGGCGTGGGCAAGACCGACGATTCGACATCGCTGAAAAGCACCCCCTTGATCGAGGCCGAGCGCCAGGTCGAGAGCTTCCGGCAAGTGCGCGAAGCGCACCGGATGGAGCTGGTGGAGGACTATGTCGAGCTGATCTCGGACCTGCTGGCCGATGGCGGCGAGGCCCGCCAGGTCGATATCGCCACCCGCCTGGGCGTGGCCCAGCCCACCGTGGCGAAGATGCTGCGGCGGTTGGCTCGTGATGGCTGGGTGGTGCAGCGCCCGTATCGTGGCGTGTTCCTGACCCCGGAAGGCGAGGCGCTGGCCCATGCCAGCCGCCAGCGGCACCAGACCGTGGAGCGTTTCCTGCTGGCGCTGGGCGTGGATGCGGATACCGCGCGGCGTGATGCCGAGGGCATCGAGCACCATGTGAGCGAGCAGACGCTGGCGCTGTTCGAGGCGTTCGTGCGCAAGGCCGAGGGCGGGGCGCCGTAGCGGTAGCGCCGGGCCATGCCCGGCGGGCGCGTCGCCGCCTTCATGGCTTTCGCCGGGCATGGCCCGGCGCTACCGTGGTTGGATGGCGCCGTTGGGGCAGCGCGCCTGCGCTTGCGCGCACGCGCGTTTCGTCCATTCCTTCAACACCGGCTGCAGGCCTTCGTAGCGTCGCCCTTGCCATCCATTGGCCAGCACCTTGCCGTCGGCATCGATCAGCACCAGGTTCGGTGGTGCCAGCCCAGCCAGGGCCTGCAGCGCCGGCATGCGCGCGGCGCGGCGCGGGTCCAGCACCGGCCACGGCATGTCCTGCGCGTGCATGTAGCGGCGCAGCGCACTCTCGCTCTCATCCAGACTGACGTACACCACTTCGGTATCGGCGCCGGCCTCGCGCAGCGCGTCGCGTACGCTGCGCAACGTGGGTACGAAGGCATGGCACGGTGCACACCAGTCGGCACCGAAGTACAGTGCCACCAGCTTCGGCGGCGGCGTCCACTGCATCGGCCGCAGCGAGCGCTGTTCCGGCCGCATCAGCGAGGCCGAGACCTGCGCGTGCAGGTCCGCAGCCATCGCCGGCGCGCCCAGCAGCAGGGCACAGGCCAGCAACAGCGCTCGTAGTGGCTCAGAACGCATAACGCAGGTTGACGTACCACGAGCGCGCGAAACGCGGCCCGTAGACGTAGTCGCTGTCACGCAGCGCGCCTACCTCCAGATCCTTCTGGCGCTGATCGAACACGTTCTTGACGCCCGCGGCCACCGACACTTCCTGCTGTGCCTGTGCGCCCAGATGCCGGTGCCAGCGCGCGCCAAGATCGGTGACCAGGAACGAACGTGTGCGGTGCAGTTCGCCCAGCCGGTTGTTCAGCACCGACATCGGGCCGGTATGGCGCAGCGCGACGAAGGTTTCCCACGGCTCGGCGGGCATCCAGCTGAGCTGGGCCAGGCCGGTCCAGCGCGGGGTTTTCAGGTAGTCGCGGCTTTCGATGACGGTGTCGCCACCGTCGCCGGTGTCGTCGAAGATGCGCTGCGGTTCGCGGAAGCGCGAGCGGTACCACGATGCACCCGCGGTGAGGCGCCACTGCGGCGATGGCTGCCAACCGAGATTGGTTTCCGCGCCCAGCACGTTGGAGCCGGAAGCGTTGTAGCGCAGCTGGCTCAACTGTCCGTCATCGCCGCGCTGGATCTCGCCCAGTGCGAAGGTGTCGCGGATTCGTGCATAGGAGGCGGTGGCATCCCAGCTCCACACCGGATTGGCCGGGTCCGATCGCCAGTCGAAGCCGAACAGGGTGGTCAACGCGCGCTCTTCCTTGAGACCGTCGGTGTTGCGCACGCGCACCTGTTCGCCACCCAGCGTATCGACATGCACATCCTCGACGAAGATCTCCGGTGCGCGGAAGCCGGTGGCGATACCGGCCCGCCACTTCAGGTTTGGCGTGGCCTGCCAGGCCAGCGCGATGCGCGGCGAGAACACCGCGTTGTCCAGCTCCGAGCTCTTGTCCACGCGCGCACCCAGCACCAGGTCAACGTTGTCGCGCAGGCTCCACTCGTCCTGGATGAAGGCGCCCAGGTTGTGGAAGGTGGCATCCTCCAGCACGGCAATACGCTGCCCGTCACCGGTGCGGTTGTCGTCGCGCAGCGCCTCGTGCTTGTACTGCACGCCGAAGGCCAGCGCATGCGCACCCAGCCGCCAGTTCAACTGGCTGTCGATGTAGTGCAGCGGGTTGTGGGTGCGACCGTACTGGCGCCACGAACGCGAGGCCGCGCTGCCGGCCACGTTGTGGTCCAGCTGCGACGGGTCATAGCCGGGCGCTGAGGGATCGGTAACGACGTCGCCCAGACCGCCGTAGAAACTGTCGCGGTCGATGTCGGCGAAGGCGTATGCCAGGCGGAAATCGACGTCGGCATTGATTTCCTGGTCCCACGACACGCTGCCGCGGCGGTATTTTGTATCCAGCGATTCGGCGATGTTGGCCAGGTATTCCGGCTGGTCCAGTCGATTGCCGCCACGCCGGGTTTCATCGGTCACCTGCAGGTCCAGGCGCAGCCGCGTGCCCGGCGTGGGCGCATACCAGGCCTGCAGCCCGCCGACCTTGAGGTTCTTGCGGGTGATCTCGGTATAGCCGTCACCGTTGTAGTCGATGCCACTGTTCCAGTTGCGCTGGGCAATCACTGAAAGCCCCGCGTCGGCGTCTTTCGCCACCAGGTCCAGGCGCACGTCGGCATTCTTCTGCGGCGTGCCCTTCAGCACGTCCACGCCGGCCTGCACATGGCCGCCGCTGCGTGCAGGCAGCGGCGGAATCAGGTTGATCACACCGGCCACCGCGCCCGGGCCGTACAGCGCCGAGCCACCGCCCTTGACCACTTCGATGCGGTCGACGAAGCCGGCCGGAATCTGTTCCAGGCCATAGACGCTGCCCAGCGTGGACAGCAGCGGAATGCCATCGAACAACAGCTGGTTGTAGGCGCCGGGCAGGCCCAGCAACTGCACTTCGCTGGTGTTGCAGTTCTGGCAGTTGCTCTCCACGCGCAGGCCGTTGATCAGCTCGGCGGCGCGCGAGAAGTCGGTGGCCGCGCGCAGCGCGATGTCTTCCTTGCGCAGCACTTCGGTGCGGATCGGGACATCCGACAGCAGGCGTTCGCTGCGGGTGGCGGTGCTGACCTTGACCTGCACGCGGTCCAGTTCGGTCGGCTTCGGTGTGGTTGCCAGTGCGGGCAGCGGCAGGGTCAGGGCGATGGCGGCGGCCAAGGGCAGCCGACGGAAGAGGGGATTGGCAACGGGCATGGGGGCGTCGTCCTTGGGGGAAGAAAGGCGGCGAGGGCGACCTGGCTGACGCATATGAAAGCAGAGGGTTATAGATATAGCAACGGCTATATAAATAAGTCGGTGCAATCACAAAGCCGAGAGCGGGATCAGAACATCGCGGACGAAGGTGTTATAACATTACAAATAAGTGCCAGAACCCTGCCGGATGTCATGCACGGCAGGGTGCGAGAGGAGTTGAGGAACGCCGCCCCAGGCCTGGGCCCGGGGCGGCGTTGGCCTTACCAGGCGGCGCGCAGACCCACCTGGGCACCGTGGTTGCGGTAGCCGCTGTCGCCACGCTGCACGCGCAGGTCACCCCATGCGCTCCAGCGCTGGCCCAGCTGCAGCTGGGCACCGGCCTGCACTTCGTAGCGGTTCTCCGGCGTCTTCGCGCTCAACGACTCGCTGTTGAAGCGCATCGACTCATCGCGCTGGCCACGCAGCCAGTTCGCTGCCAGGAACGGCTGCACGCGGTTGCCCTGCAGCGTGCCCTGGCCAAACAGGCGCACGCCGAGGCGGCTGTTGAGGCCGCCGCCGCGACCCTCTTCGACCGTGGTGCCATTGGCCTCGACCAGGCTGTCGCCGTCGTAGTCGGTCCAGGTCAGCTGCGCCTGCGGCTGCAGGTACAGCGTGCTGGCCTCGCTGCTGCGGATGGCCCAGGCATAGCCGGCTTCCAGCGACGCGCTGCGGGTCCTGGAGTCGTAGCTTTCGCGGGCGATGCCTTCGCCTTGTACCTCGTTGTCGAAGCGCGCCGCCTGCAGCCAGCCGTCCACGTACAGGCCAGCACTGCTCTGTGCATCCTGCACCCAGCCCAGGTAGACACCGGCCGACTTGCCCTTGACCTTGCCGCGCGTGCCGTAGCCGCTCAGCGTCGACACTGCCTGCGTGGTCGCCTCGCCGCTGCCGAGCATCACGCCGACCTGGCCACGACCATCGGCCCAGCGCCAGACATCGCTGCCCAGTTGCAGGGTGTTTATGTGGGTGCGGGCATCGACCTGGCTGGCCACGTTCGCCTGCAGCTGGTCACGCCCGGCGCGCACCCAGGTGCCGCTGCGGGCGCGGTCGAAACCGGGCTCGCCACGGTCGTGGCGACGCAGCTGGAACATCTGCACGGCCGCGGCCTGGTTGGCCAGGTACGCGCCCGGCTCCGGACGCAGCACGGGGACCGGATCGACCGGATCGACCGGATCGATGGGATCGACCGGGTCCACAGGGTCGACCGGATCGACGGGCTTGCACTCCGGCAGCGACGGATTGATGTCGCAGGGATCGCCGGTGTAGGCCGAGGTCAGGTACCAGTTGCCGTTGTTGGCGCCCGGAGTGCCCTTGCGCAGGAAATACTCGTACATTCCACCGATGGCGCGGCCCTGCAGCGCGAGGTGGCCATTGCTGGCACCGTCCACCTGCACCAGCGGAATGCCGTTGACGGTCTGGGCACCGGCGCCGGCAATGTTGTTGACGGTGACCTGGGTGGTACCACTGGTATCGCCGGTGACGTGCATGCGCGAACTTGCTGCGTCGTCGCCGGCCAGCACCGTGTTGAAGTGCAGGGTGCCGCCATTGCCGGTGTAGTTGCCGTTGACGGTCAGCTGCGGATAGGCCGCAGTGTTTGCAGCACCAAGGAAAATGTCACTTCCCGCGCCCAGGGTGAGGTTGCCGGTGTTGCTGTCGCCGGACAGCGTCCAGCGACCGCCCTGATCGACGATGACGTCGGCCGGGCCGAGGATGCGGCCGGTGAGGTCGAGGCCGTCGAGCAGGCTGATCTTTGCGGTGGCGGTATCGGCGATGGTGATGTCGCCGTTGAGCTTGGAGGTGCGGGCGGTGAAGTCGAGCAGGGCGTTGTCGCGCGCTTCGATCATTACGCTGTTGCCGCCCGTGAGCGTGGCGCCGTTCTGAGCGGTGATACGTACGGTCTCGTCACCGCTACCGCGGGTGACGAGGATTGCGCTCCCCGCGGTTCCGGCGACCGAGGATCCATCGATTGTCAGTCCCCACTCGCTGAAGTTCTCCGCAAATCTTGTATCACCGTTGTAATTGACGGAGATGCCGTTGGTATCCCCTTTTACGGACGTCCCGGCGTTGAGATTGACCGTGGCGCCGGTGACGAGAATTCGGCTGTTGAACAGGGTGGCTTCGCTATCGAGGCGACCACCAGCCGATGCGGCGAAAGAGATGCCTCCTGTTCCGGCGACGGTGCTTCGAATCAACGACACATGAGAGCGTGGAAGCGCAGAAGCACCCACAGTCGTGGACAGCGTGATACGGCCGTCGATATTCGAGTCCTGGATGACGGCATTGCTGTTGATCAGAGTGTTTATGCCTCCCCCGGTGACCGTGGCGTTCTGCAGTGCGATGGAAGCAGGGGCGCTGCCCGCGTAGCGACCGGTGATCGTGGATGTTCTGGCGTTCTGGACGATCAGCGTTCCACCATTGACGGAGAAGGTCTCACCTTCCAGCGTGCTGCCAGGCGTGACAGTTACTGTCTGCCCGGGGTTGACGGTTGCTGCGCCGGTTGCGCCTGCGGCACTGAAGAGCAATGAGGCGATTATGGCCAGGCCCAGTCGTGATCGCACTGGGGGAGTGGAAGCAAGCATCGGCGTGAACTGCGTCATACGCATGGGTGTTTCTCCTTGAAGCAGTTGGGTGTGGCCCGCATCCGCAGGGCCAAAGGCGGCACTGTGCGGATCGGGTCTTGCCTGGGCCATGCAATTGCAATTGATCGAGAACGCGGGGCGCGTTAGGGAAGTGGGCGGAGCAGAATTCAGTCTTTGAATCTGCTCCTCGCGGGCATTTCGCCGAGTAGGGAGAGCCTTACCAGGCGGCGCGCAGACCCACTTGGGCACCATGGTTGCGGTAGCCGCTGTCGCCGCGCTGCACACGCAGGTCACCCCACGCGCTCCAGCGCTGGCCCAGCTGCAGCTGGGCACCGGCCTGCACTTCGTAGCGGTTCTCCGGCGTTTTCGCGCTCAACGACTCGCTGTTGAAGCGCATGGCCTCATCGCGCTGGCCACGCAGCCAGTTCGCCGCCAGGAACGGCTGCACGCGGTTGCCCTGCAGCGTGCTCTGGCCAAACAGGCGCAGGCCGAGGCGGCTGTTGAGGCCGCCGCCGCGACCGTCTTCGACCGTGGTGCCATTGTTTTCGACCAGGCTGTCGCCTTCGTAGTCGGTCCAGGTCAGCTGCGCCTGCGGCTGCAGGTACAGCGTGCTGGCCTCACTGCTGCGGATGGCCCAGGCATAACCGGCTTCCAGCGATGCGCTGCGGGTCCTGGAGTCGTAAGTCTCACGGGCGATGCCTTCGCCCTGCACCTCGTTGTCGAAGCGCGCCGCCTGCAGCCAGCCGTCCACATACAGGCCGGCACTGCTCTGTGCATCCTGCACCCAGCCCAGGTAGACACCGGCCGACTTGCCCTTGACCTTGCCGCGGGTGCCATAACCGCTCAGCGTCGACACCGCCTGTGTGGTCGCATCGCCGGTGCCGAGCATCACGCCGACCTGGCCACGGCCATCGCCCCAGCGCCAGACATCGCTGCCCAGCTGCAGGGTGTTGATGTGGGTACGGGCATCGACCTGGCCGGCCACGTTGGCTTGCAGCTGGTCACGCCCGGCGCGCACCCAGGTGCCGATGCGGGCGCGGTCGAAGCCGGGCTCGCCGCGGTCATGGCGGCGCAGCTGGAACATCTGCACGGCCGCGGCCTGGTTGGCCAGGTACGCGCCCGGCTCCGGACGCAGCACGGGGACCGGATCGACCGGATCGGTGGGATCGACCGGGTCCACAGGGTCGACCGGATCCACCGGGTCCACCGGCGTGCACTCCGGCAGCGACGGATTGATATCGCACGGATTGCCGGTGTAGGCCGAGGTCAGGTACCAGTTGCCGTTGTTGGCGCCCGGAGTGCCCTTGCGCAGGAAATACTCGTACATGCCACCGATGGCGCGGCCCTGCAGTGCGAGGTGGCCATTGCTGGCACCGTCCACCTGCACCAGCGGAATGCCGTTGACGGTCTGTGCGCCAGCACCGGCAATGTTGTTGACGGTGACCTGGGTGGTGCCGCTGGTATCACCGGTCACGTGCATGCGCGAGCTTGCTGCGTCGTCGCCGGCCAGCACGGTGTTGAAGTGCAGGGTGCCGCCATTGCCGGTGTAGTTGCCGTTGACCGTCAGCTGCGGATAGGCCGCAGTGCCCGCTGCACCGAGGAAGATGCTGCTGCCTGCACCCAGGGTGAGGTTGCCGGTGTTGCTGTCGCCGGACAGCGTCCAGCGACCGCCCTGGTCGACGATGACGTCGGCTGGGCCGAGGATACGGCCGGTGAGGTCGAGGCCGTCAAGGAAGCGCAGCGTGCCGCTGGCGGTATCGGCAATGGTGATGTCGCCCTTGAGCGTGGAGGTGCGGGCGGTGAGGTCGAAGTGGGCGTTGTCGCGGGTAGAGATGATGACGCCGTTGCTCCCCACCAGAGTCGCATCATTCTGTATCAACAGCGTATCCGGGCGGGATACAGAAGGCAGATGAGCGCCGAACAGAATGGCGCTGCCGTTGCTTGCTTCGACGTGTGAACCATCAACCATCACGCCCCAGTCGGCGAGATTCTCTTCGATGGTTGGGCTCGAGATGATCAGGATTCCAGCTGTGGCTCCGTTGACCGTCGAGCCATTGCGCAGCGAAACGGAGCCCGCACCGACAGAGACCCCATACGTACCGCCGGAAATGGTCGAACCGTCTACATCAGCGTAGCCGCCGGCGAGCACCTGCAGTCCGATGCGTGTGGAAGTGAGCGAGCTGTCGATCAACGACACTCTGGGGTAGGGGCGTCCATTGCCATCGACAGCGCCTGATCGTGCCAAACCAAGGGCCGGGCCGGTTGTGGCGCTCAGCACCGAATTGCGGAAGACCGCTGTTGAGCTCCGTACGAAATTGCCTGTGGTTGACGTGAAGCCAGCACCATCTGCGTTGATGATTGTCTGGTGTGTGCCGCCTGCAGAGAACGAGTCCAGTGCGCCCATGCGGGCGCCCAGAACATTGGCGGTTCCTCCATGGACGGAGAGATTCTGTCCCTCGAAGGCACTTCCTGGGGTAATGGTGACGGTCTGGCCTGGGCCGACGTCGACAGCATTTGCGGTGCCCATGGCGGCGAGCATCAATGAGCTGGCTACGGCCAGACCCAACCGCGAACGGACAAACGTGGAAGGAAACTTCGGCGTGAACTGCATCATGCGCATGGGTGTTTCTCCTTGAAGCTCATTGGGGTGGGACCTGCATCCGCAGGGCCGGAAGGCGGCACTTTGCGGATCGGGTCTTGCCTGGGCCATGCAATTAATCTGAAGCGACTGCAGCGGCACGTGCCGGGTTCAAACCCCGTTCAATAACTCACCAAACTGAATGGAGTGCGCGGTCTGAATAATTCAGCGTGCGTGAGATCTCAGTGAATGGCGCGTGCAGGATGTCCAACCTGCGCATTCGCGAAACAGTTCTGTGATGGCGCCCACGGTTCACCGGCACGGCAGTGCCGTGTGGGAGGCTGGAGTCCAGGTGTGCGGGGCAGGGCCCTTTCCTGCGGAAAGGGATCCGGCCCAGGGGAGCTTGATCAGCCGCGGCGGAACGCGGCGGGGGTGCGGGCGCCGACGATGATCATGCGGATCATCGTGGAGATCTGCTCGACCAGTTCCGGATCCTTCTCCGGCGGCAGGTCCATGGCGGTGGCGCCCATGGCGAACACCAGGCGGGTGATGGCCTTGGCCACCAGTTCCGGGGCATGCAGTACGGCGCCATCCAGTGCGGCCAGGCGCACCAGGTCGTGCTGCAGCTCTTCTTCGAAGTAGTGCAGCTCGCGTTCGACCGCGTGCTTGAAGTCGTCCGAGCCGACCGCGCCTTCGCGCAGCAGCACGTGCAGCAGCTTGTCGTCGGCACGCAGCTGCTCCATGAAGGTCTCCACGGACACGCGCACCACGCTGGTGGCGGTGGAGGTGGCGCGCTGGCGGGCCTCGCCGATGATGGTGCGCAGCGAGCGGCCGGCGGCGTCGATCAGCGCCACGGCCAGTTCATCCATGTCGCGGAACTGACGGTAGAAGCTGTTCGGCGCGATGCCGGCCTCACGTGCCACTTCGCGCAGGCTGAGCGTGGACAGGCTGCGGTGCGGCCCGATCAGTTTCAGGGCGGCGGCCAGCAGATCCTCGCGGCTCACCGTACGGCGGGCCGGGCTGTTGGCATCTTCGGGCGTCGACAAGGCGGTGGCGGCGGCCATGGGGGTTCCGGTGGGGCGAGGCTGAATCATACCCAATCCGGTTCAATATACACATGTATACACAGGTGTATGTGCGCCCGTATAGTTCGCTCATGAGCGCTGTCGTCCGTCCGTCCCTGTTCTCTCCGTACCGCTGGGTCTCGCCGTCGCTGTTCGATTTCTGGGCGGGCCAGCTCAATCCCCTGTGGACCCTGCGCGAGCCGGTGGCCCGCCTGGTCCGGCGTGAGCCGGCCGGCGAGGGCGCGGCGACGCTGGTCCTGCGCACCAACCGGCACTGGGCCGGCATGCGTGCCGGCCAGCACGTCACCCTCGGCGTCGAGATTGAAGGACGCCTGTGGCAGCGCAGCTACAGCCCCACCGCACTGGGTCGGCGCGAGCTGGCGATCACCGTCAAGGCGATCGACGGCGGCCGGGTCAGCCAGCATCTGGTCAACCACGCGCAGCCGGGCGAACTGTTCCGCCTCGATGCCGCCTTCGGCGAGTTCCATATGCCGGCCGCGGCGCCGGTGCTGCTGCTGGCGGCTGGCAGTGGCATCACGCCGATGCGCAGCCTGTTGCGCGACGCCTGCCAGCGCCCGCTGGCAGCGCCGGTGGACCTGTTCTACTGGGAGCGCACCGCCGCCCATCTGCAGTTCCGTGATGAACTGCAGGCGCTGGCCGCGGCCCATCCGAACCTGCGCGTGCACCTGCTGACCACCCGCGAGGGTGAGGCGCCGGCCGCGCGAATCGATACCCATGATCTGCAGGTGGCCGGCGATGACACGCCGCTGGCGCAGCGCCATGTGCTGGCCTGCGGCCCGGACGGCTTCGTTGCTGCCGCGCGTGAGCGCCTGGCGCACCAGGTGGCTGGCTTCCAGGCCGAAGCCTTCACCCCGCCGGCGCCGCTGTGCGATGCCAGCAGCGAAGGCGAGGTGTCGCTGACGCTCGCGCGCAGTGGCCGCCAGCTGAGCGTGCCGCGTGGCCGCTCGCTGCTGGAAAGCCTCGAAGCCCATGGCATCAAGCCCAAGCATGGTTGCCGCATGGGCATCTGCAATACCTGCACCTGTGATCGCGTCAGTGGCGCCACCCGCCATCTGCGCACCGGCGACCTGCAGTCCGAATCGGCACAGCCGGTGCGGATCTGCGTGAGCGCACCGACCACCGACCTGACTTTGGATCTCTGAGGACGCCTGCCATGACCCGCGCTACCGACCGTGCCCTGAGTACTGCCGAGATGCATGCCTTCGGTGAGGAACTCGACGCGATCCGCGACCGTGTGATCGGCAGCCTCGGCGCCTCCGATACCCGCTACATCCGCCGCGTTGCCGCCGCCGTGCGCTGGTTCGGCGTGGGCGGCCGTGGCCTGCTGTTCCTTGCGGCGTTCTCGCCACTGTTCTGGATGCCGCTGCTGTGGCCGGCCGCGATCACCGGCACGCTGCTGCTGGCGCTGTCGAAGATCCTGGAGAACATGGAGCTGGGCCACAACGTCATGCATGGTCAGTTCGACTGGACCGGCGACCCCAAGCTCAACGGCAACACCTACGAGTGGGACATCGTTGCCACCGCCGACAACTGGCGCAAGACCCACAATTTCCGCCACCACACCTACACCAACGTGCGTGGCATGGACGATGACATCGGCTACGGCCTGCTGCGCATCTTCCCGGAACAGCGCTGGAAGCCGTTCTACCTGCTGCAGCCGATCATCGCACCGATCTTCGCGCTGCTGTTCCAGTGGGGCGTGGCCGCGCAGGACCTGCGGCTGGGCCGTTGGCTGAAGGGTCGTATCAGCGGCCGTGCGATGTGGATGCAGACCCGCCCGGTGGCGCGGAAAATGGCCCGCCAGGTGCTGAAGGACTACGTGTTCTTCCCGCTGCTGGCCGGCCCGTTCTTCCTCACCGTGATGCTGGGCAACATGGTGGCCAACGGCCTGCGCAACATCTGGACCTACGTGATCATCTTCTGCGGCCACTTCACCGCCGAATCGGAAACCTTCCCGAAGGAATGCCTGCGCAATGAATCGCGCGGCCACTGGTACCTGCGCCAGCTGCGCGGGTCGTCCAACATCAGTGGCGGCTTCCTGATCAACGTGCTGTCGGGCAACCTCAGCCACCAGATCGAGCACCACTTCTACCCGGACCTGCCGGCCAACCGCTATGCGGCCATCGCCAAGGAAGTGAAGGACATCTGCCGCCGTTACGGCCAGCACTACAACAACGGCTCGCTGCCGCGCCAGTTCGGCCAGGTGGTCTGGCGCATCCTGCGTCACGCGTTCCCGAGCAAGCCGCGCCGCCTGCCGATGTCGGACATCATGTCCGCACCGGCATCGGCCAACGCGGGCTGATCGACTCAGCCCGCTTTCGCCAGGTCCGCCTGCTCGCGGTCAAGGCGTCGCAGGAACACCTGCATTTCCTTGCGTGCCTGCTGGTCGCCCTTGCTGCCGGCCACGCTCAGGCCGCGTTGCCATGCTTCGCGCGCCGCCTGCGGCTGGCCACTGGCCAGCCAGGCCTTGCCCAGCAGCTTCCACGCCGCCGAGTACTGCGGATCAAGCACCACGCAACGGCCCAGATGGGTCGCCGCGCGCACCGGGTTGCCGGCATCCAGCCAGCCCTTGCCCAGGCCGAAGCGCAGCAGCGCGCCGTCCTTGCCGGCGGCAAGCATGCATTCCAGAGCTTCAATGTTCATCAGCGCACCTCCACCAGCAGCTCGGCTGGGCCGGGCTGGAAGCGGCCCCGATGGAACAGCAGCGGCGCGCCGCCGTTCTCGTGCACGTCGATGATGCGGCCGGCCAGCAGCAGGTGATCGCCCACCGGCCACTGTGCGTGGCGGGTACAGGTGAGATGGGCGACCGCACCGGCGATGCGCGGTGGGGCATCCTCGTCGTCATCCAGCAATGCCAGGCCATCGAAGCGGTTGCCCACCTGCGGATCGGCAAAGCGCCGGGCCAGCGCTTCCTGGTCGGCCGCCAGCACGCTGATCGCAAAGCGGGTGGCGCGCTGGAAGGTGGACAGGCTCTGCGCGTGCAATGCCAGGTTCCACAGCACCAGCGGCGGCTGCAATGACACCGGCACGAACGAATTGATGGTCAGGCCGATGGGCTTGCCCTGCGCATCGCGTGCGCAGACGATGGCCACGCCGGTAGGAAAGTGGCCGAGCAGCCGCCGCAGTGCGCGCGGCGGCATCTCGACCGACGGCACCGGCGCCGGGGCGGGGAATACTCCCGCCCACGGCCCGGCGTACGGCAGTGTCTCGCCGCTCATGAGGCCCTGGCCTGGCGGTAGCGCCGGCCGACCTCGGCCCAGTTGATGATGTTGAAGAACGCACCGATGTAGTCCGGGCGACGGTTCTGGTAGTGCAGGTAGTAGGCGTGTTCCCAGACATCCAGTGCGAGGATCGGGGTGTTGCCCGACAGGCCCACGGCTGCACCCATCAACGGGCTGTCCTGGTTGGCGCTGCTTTCCACCTGCAGGTGGCCATCGCGATCGCTGGTCAGCCAGGCCCAGCCGCTGCCGAAGCGGGTCTGAGCCGCCTTGGTGAAGGCGTCCTTGAAGGCATCGAAGCCGCCAAGATCGCGGTCGATGGCGGCGGCCAGCTCACCATCGGGTGCACCACCGTGGGGGCTGAGCACGGTCCAGAACAGGCTGTGGTTGGCGTGGCCACCGCCGTTGTTGCGGACCGCGCCACGCTGCGCCTCGGGCACGGCATCGAGGTTGGCGATCAGCGCCTCGACTGGCTGCTCGGCGATGCCGGCCTGCTCGATGGCGGCGTTGAGATTGTTGACGTAGGTCTGGTGGTGCTTGCTGTGGTGGATCTCCATCGTGCGCGCATCGAAATGCGGCTCAAGGGCGTCGTAGGCGTAGGGGAGCGGGGGAAGCGAGTACGACATCGAAGCAATCTCCGTGGGGAAGACCAGAGGGCTGGCCGTGGGGAGACTGTTATCGCACCTCAACATTGGTTGAGGTCAAGGGGCGGGGGATGAAATGCGTGAAAGGGAGCAGGAGCGGCATGGTAGTGCCGGCCGCTGGCCGGCAATCAGCGAAGGTCGGGTTGCCGGCCAGCGGCCGGCACTACCAGAACCCGCGTTTCGAACCTCGCCGGCGCGCTGACGTGCCCGCTGCCAGCGTTATCATCAACTCAACCAGTCCTTGCACGCACCATCCACCTGGTCACCGCATGCCTGCTGCATCCGCTGCTGCAGCCGCGCCAGCGTCTCCGCACCCTGGTGCTTGCCGCTCCACGTCTTCAACTGCCCGGCCAGGCGCTCGAAGCGCTGGCGGGTGCGCTGGTGGTAGCCCGACGGCTGCGCTTCCAGTTCGGCGATCAGCGACGCGGTGGCCTGCTCGATGCGTGGTGCGTCGTCCGGTGCCAGCTTCAGCAACCCTTCCACGTACAGCACGCCCCACTGCACGCGGGTGGCCGGGCCCTGTGCACCGTCGTAGGCGCGCTTCAACCACTCCAGTGCACCGGCGGTATCGCCGCGCTGTTCGGCCAGCTCGGCCAGCTCGGGCATGTAGTAGTACGGCTGCTCGCTGCGCTTCAGCTCGGCCAGCAACAGCGCCTCGGCGCCCGCGTCGTCGACGACCTGGCGCAATGCGTACGCCGCGCTGCTGATCGTCGCCTGGCGTGCGTGCGCATCGGTGGTGGCCGCATCGGCAGCGGCCACCCGCTGCTTGACCCGCTCAACCAGGGCCGCGGGCAGTGCGCCCTTCGGCTGCTGCTGGCGCGCCAGCGATACTTCGGTCAGCGCACGCGACAACGCGTCGTCCGCGCGATCACCGCGCTCGGCGTCCGCGCGCTCCAGTGCGACCAGCAGCTGCTGTCCCAGCGTGTTGCTGGTGGCTGGCCCAGCGCTGGCCTGCTTGACCAGCTGCACGCCTGCATAGCCCAGCAACTCACGGTTGCGGCGTACTTCTGCCGGTTGCGCCAGCACTGCCTGCAGCAGCTCGCGTACTTCGGTGGGCGAGGCAGCGGGTTTTTCGGCCGTTGCCAAGGCAAGCAGAGCGAAGCGGCGCTGCAGGGCGGCATCCGGTGCGGCCTTGGACAACTGGCGCAGTACGTCCTGGCTCCTGCGCTCGCCGGCCAGGCGGTTTGCGTCCACTTCCCAGCCGTAGTCGCCCAGTACCTGCCAGTCTTCGGTGGCCAGTCGGTCCGGCGTTGCCAACGCGGTGGCCAGGGTGGCGGCAACAGCACTGCGGCGGCCTGCGGCAACGGTCAGTGCCCGGGTCAGTTCGGCGGCGTCATTGCCGCCGGCCACGCGGGTGATTTCGTTGCGCTGTGGGTCCAGCACGATCAGGGTCGGATAGCCGCGTACGCCGAAGCGCTCGCCCCAGGCCTGCGCACCTTCCTCGTCGCCATCCAGATAGACGGGAACGAATTTGCTGGTCAGCGCGATGAAGGCCGGGTCCTTGAACAGGCCCGCCTTGAGCTGGTTGCACGGTGGGCACCAGACCGCGCCCCAGTACAGCAGCACCGGCTTGCCGCTGTCGGCGGCTTCGGCGAAGGCATCGTCCACATCGCCCTGGCGCCAGGCGATGGCGGACGCCGGCGCGGGTGCCTCGGCGGAGTTGGCGGTGGAAACCGGGGCCGGGGTGCAGGCGCTCAGCGCCGAAGCCAGCAGCAACACGGAAAGCGCGACGCGCATCGGCAGCATCTCGAAGGGCAGGGTGACAGGCCATTGTAGGAACCGCCGGGGAGCCCGCTGATTCAGTTTGCTCATGACGGGCGTGCTGCAGGGCATGACGCCCACCGGGCATTGCCGGGCAACGCCGGGCGGATGCCTTCAGGCCGCTGCCCGCACCATCTGCTGATACACCAACCCATTGAACTCGCCGACGTCACCGTCCAGCGCAAAGCCATAGCGCAGGTAGGTCGGTACCGCATTGAGCGAGGCGCGCACGGTAAGGACCGGCTCGCGCACCTGTGGAAGCACCGCCTCGAACAAAGCATGGCCGATGCCCTGGCCCTGGCAGGCGGGATCGACGAACAGCATCGCAAGATGCCGGCCTTCCTTCAGTTCGATCACGCCGACGACGCGACCGTCCTGCTCGGCCACCAGGATGTGGTTGTCACCGTGCAGGCGCGCGCCGAACGCTTCGGCAGCGGCGACACTGCCGAAGGTGGCGATGCCGGCCGCGCTGAGCGAAGGCGCGACCGCCGCAGTGAACGCAGCCAGGCACACCGCACTGATCGCGGGCAGGTCATCGACGTGGGCAGGGCGGATCGTCGGCATGCAGTGTTCTTCCGGTAGTGGGCGGCGCGTCATCGTTGCCGCAGGCCTGCACGCTAAGCTGGCGGCATGAGTGAGTTCAATCCTGCTTACGCTGCCTTGTTTCCGCAACAGGGCCTGAGCCTGGGCCTGATGACGCCTGTCGCCGCGCATGGACTGGCCGATCCGCATGAGGCGCGGCGCATTGCGCGACTGGCCGATGATCTGGGCTTTGCCGCATTGTGGACGCGTGATGTACCACTGATGGTGCCGCAGGGTCCGGACGCGACAGCAAGCGCGCTGGATGACCCGTTTCTGTGGCTGGGCATGCTGGCTGCCGCGACCGGACGCATCGTGGTCGGCAGCGCGGCCATCGTGCTGCCATTGCGGCAGCCGCTGCAGGTGGCGAAGTCGGCCTTGAGCCTGGACCGGATCAGCGGCGGGCGCTTCGTGCTGGGCCTGGGTTCGGGTGACCGACCGGAAGAGTTCGCCGCATTCGGTGAGGATCTGGAGGGCAGGGCGGCGACGTTCCGTGAGCGCTGGACCTTGTTGCGGGCGGCGCTGTCACCGGAGGCCGATGAGCGGACGGCCGTACTGCAGGCGACGGGTGGCTTCGACGTGCTGCCGGCGCCGGCAACCCGCATCCCGATGCTGGTGGTGGGTACCGCGCGGCAGAGCCTGCAGTGGATCGCGCGCGAGGCCGAAGGCTGGGCCACCTATCATCGCGACGAGGCCGCACAGGAAGGGCGCATCGGCCTGTGGCAGCAGGCGCTGGTGCAGCGTGGTGGGCCAGCCAAGCCGTTCGTGCAGTCGATGCTGCTGGATCTGCAGGCCGATCCGCAGGCGCCAGCCGAGCCGCTGCCGCTGGGCCTGAAGGTCGGCCGCGATGGCCTGCGTGACTACCTGCTGCGCGTGCATGCGCAGGGCGTGGCGCACGTGATGTTCAACCTGGTCGACAACGGGCGGCCGATGGACCTGGTGCTGCGCGAGATTGGTGAGCACGTTCTGCCATACACGCTCCGGTAGGTGTCCACCTTGGTGGACACGCTCCAGCAGTCGAGCACGGTTCGACTCTACATGGGGTTCGCATCTGCGTATCATTCGCATTTGATACCCCCATGCCGGAGCCCCGCGTGACCCAACATTCCCCCATGCACCCGACCGGACGTCTGTTCGCCGCGGTCGCTTTCATCGAGGCCGTGACCTGGGCCGGCCTGCTCATCGGCATGTGGATGAAGTACGGCCCGATGGCCAACGTGGCGCTGGTGAAGCTGTTCGGGCCGCTGCACGGCGTGGCCTTCCTGGTCTATGTGGCAGTCACCCTGTTCGCGGCGGTGCGCCTGCGCTGGCCGTGGTGGGCCAGTGCCCTGGCGCTGCTGGCAGCCATCCCGCCGCTGGTGACGCTGCCGCTGGAGTGGTGGTTCAAGCGCCGTGGCCTGCTCGGCCTGCATGCAATGCGCTGAACCCACTGTTGCGCGCCCATTCAAGAGAATGGGTATCAAATGCAAATACGAGCCGTTATCATTTAAGGGTGGCGTCCGGTCCTGAGCAGGGCCGGTGCCGGGCGGGGTGCGCAGGCGTGCCCGGCCATCCTTTCCTGTTACGGCTGGTGTTCCATGCACGCACGTCCCGTCGTTCCCGGCTTGCCGGCGCTGGTGTTGGCTGCCCTGATCGGCACCATGGCGATGATGTCCTTCGTCGCCGTGATCGGCCCGGTGGTCCGCATGCTCGGCTTGTCCGAGTGGCATGCCGGCCTGTCGGTCACCGCCGCAGGCGTGTTGTGGATGCTGGCCGCGCGCCCCTGGGGCCAGCTCAGCGACCACATTGGGCGCAAGCGCGTGCTGATCCTGGCGATGAGTGCCTATACGGCGGTCTACATCGCACTGGCGGTGTTCATCGACGTCGCCCTGCAGGCGGTGCCGCCGGTACTGGTGTCGGTGCTGGTGCTGGTCGGCGCGCGCGGCTTGATCGGGCTGTTCTACGCGGCCGTGCCGCCCACGGCCGCTGCGCTGATTGCCGACAAGGCACCGACCGGGCAGCGCGCCAGTTTCCTCGCCCGGCTGGGCAGTGCCAACGCGCTGGGCATGGTACTGGGTCCGGCCGCTGCCGGCTGGCTGGCCTATACCAATCTTTCGCTGGCGCTGTACGTGGCCGCGTTGCTGCCGTTGCTGGCACTGGCATTGCTGGCCTGGCGGCTGCCGGCTACACCACCGGTGGTGGGCGCGTCCGCACAGCGCCGCACGCCGATGAGCCGTCTCGACGCGCGCCTGCGCCTGCCGCAGCTGGCAGCGTTCATCGCGATGGTCTCGGTGACCATCGCGCAGGTCACGGTCGGCTTCTTCGCGATTGATCGCCTGGGCCTGGATGCGGCGGCCGGTGCACGCATGGCCGGCATCGCACTTACCGCCGTTGGTGTCGGCCTGATCCTGGCGCAGGCGCTGGTGATGAAGCTGGAGGTACATCCACGCCGTTGGATCGTCCTTGGCGCCCTGATTTCCGGCATTGGCTTTGCTTCGGTGGCGGGCGTGCAGCAGGGCTGGCAGTTGCCGGCGGCGTACGCGTTGGCCGCGTTTGGCATGGGCTTCGTATTCCCCTCGTTCCAGGCGCTGGCCGCCGATGCGGTGGAGGCGCACGAGCAGGGCGCCGCCGCCGGCACCGTCGCTGCCGCGCAGGGGCTGGGCATGGTGGCCGGGCCGATGCTCGGCACGCTGTTGTATCGCGGCGGGCCGAGCCTGCCTTACCTGCTGGTCGGTGCGCTGCTGCTGTTGCTGTGCGCGCTGGCTGCAGCGCATCGGACGAAGGAGACCCCATGAACGATTCCCTGATGCAGGGCGCGTGGCCGGAGGCTGCGCCAGCGTCACTGGACAGCACCGACGACGCGTCGCTGTTCCTGCTGCAGCATGCCGGCCAGCACGTGCATGCACGCGGCTGCCGCGCCACGCTGCCGGCCGGTGCACTGGCGACATTGGCAGAACGCGTCTCGGCGTTCTTTGCCCGGCAGCGTGGCGGCCCGGGCCTGCTGGTTGGCGCAGTGCCGTTCGAACCGCGTGCGGACGATGCGCTATTCCAGCCCGAGCGCCTGCTGCCGGCACTGGCACTGCAGCCGCAGGCCGCACCGCCGCTGGACGGTTCCCTGAAGGCCGAGCCTGCGCCGCAGGACTATGCGTCAGCGGTTGCCGCGGCGGTGCAGGTACTGCGCGCGCCCGATCTGAACCTCCAGAAGGTGGTGCTGGCGCGCAGCCTGCTGGCACGCACCCGCCAGGCGCTGTCTCCGGACGTGCTGCTGGCACGCCTGGGCGCAGATCCGTCGGTGGCGACCTACGCGGTGCCGTTGCCGGTGGAGCTGGGCCAGGCACCGGCCTGGCTGGTGGGGGCGACGCCGGAACTGCTGCTGCGCAAGCGCGGCGCCGAGCTGTTGTCGCATCCGCTGGCCGGTTCCGCGCGGCGCAGCGCCGATGCCGCCGAGGACGAGCGTGCGGCGCAGGCGCTGCTGGCCTCGGCCAAGGACCACGACGAGCACCGCCACGTGGTCGAAGCCATCGTCGAGGGCCTGGCACCGTACTGCAGCCACATCGATGCGCAGCCGCGCCCGGTGCTGCATGCCACCGCCAGTATGTGGCACCTGGGCACCCGCATCCACGCCACCCTGAAGGATCCGCAGGCGTCTGCCGCCGAACTGCTGGCGCAGCTGCACCCCACGCCGGCAGTCTGCGGTACGCCACGGTTGGCGGCGCTGCAGCGCATCCGCGAGCTGGAACCGGTGCCGCGCGGCTTCTACGCCGGTGCCGTGGGCTGGTTGGACGCGCAGGGTGACGGCGACTGGTACGTGGCGATCCGCTGCGCGCGCCTGCAGGGCACGCAGCTGCGCCTGTATGCCGGTGCCGGCATCGTCGCCGAGTCACACCCCGAGGCCGAGGTGGCCGAAACCGCAGCGAAGTTCGCTGCCCTGTTGAACGCGCTGGGTGTCCATGAATCCGCGCCCGCCATCGAGCCTGCCGCATGAGTACCTCCACTGACTCTTCCCGCCTGCCGCTGCAGCAGGTGTGGCCCGACACGCTGGTGGCGCGCTATCGCGACGCCGGTCACTGGCGTGGCGAGACCTTCCCGGGTTTCCTGCGCGAGCGTGCAGAACGCTATGCCGATGACATCGCGGTGGTCGCCGGCGACGTACGCCTGAGCTATGCGCAGCTGTGGCATGAGGCAGGCCGCATCGGTGCGGGCCTGCTGGCGCTCGGCCTGCAGCCTGGCGAACGGGTGCTGGTGCAGCTGGGCAATACCGCCGGGTTCATCACCACCGTCTGCGGCCTGTTCCGCGCCGGCCTGGTGCCGGTGTATGCGTTGCCGGCGCACCGCATCACCGAGCTGGTCCACTTCGCCAGCAAGGCGGAAGCCAGTGCCTACATCACTACCAGCCTGCACGATGGCTTCGATCATCGTGGGTTGGCGCGGGCGCTGCAGGCCGAAGTGCCAGCGGTTCGCCACGTGGTGATCGACGGCGATGCGGCGGAGTTCATCGCACTGGAAACGCTACAGGGTGATCGCAGCCAGCTGCCGAACGATCCGGACCCGCAGTCGGTAGCGTTCCTGCAGATCTCCGGCGGCAGCACCGGGCTGTCAAAGCTGATCCCGCGCACGCACGACGACTACATCTATTCGTTCCGTGCCAGCAATGACCTCTGCGGCATCGACCGCGACAGCGTCTATCTGGTCGCGCTGCCGGCCGCACACAACTTCCCGATGAGTTCGCCTGGTTTCTTCGGCGCGCTGTATGCCGGTGCCCGCGTGGTGCTCAGCCCGGGCCCCGGCCCGGATGCGGCCTTCCCGCTGATCGCCCGCGAGAAGGTGACCTGCTGTGGACTGGTGCCGCCGCTGGCGCTGCTGTGGGCGCAGGCGGCCGCCACCAGCAAGCATGACCTGTCCAGCCTGCAGGTACTGCAGGTGGGCGGTGCCAAGCTGGTGCCGGAAGCTGCACGACGGGTGATCGACGGCCTCGGCTGCACCTTGCAGCAGGTATTCGGCATGGCCGAAGGGCTGGTGAACTACACCCGCCTGGACGATCCGGAAGAACTGATCGTGGCCTGCCAGGGCCGGCCGATCAGCCCTGACGACGAAGTGCGCGTGGTCGATGACCATGACGAGCCGGTGGCCGAAGGCGAGGTGGGGCATCTGCTGACGCGCGGCCCTTACACCATCCGCGGCTATCACAACGATGCGGTGGCCAATGCACGCGCGTTCACCGACGATGGCTTCTACCGTACCGGCGACCGCGTGCAGCAGCTGCCCGGTGGCTACCTGGTGGTGCAGGGCCGTGCGGGTGACCACATCAACCGTGCCGGAGAGAAGATCTCCGCCGAAGAGATCGAAGATCACCTGCTGGCCCACCCCGGTGTGTTCGACGTCGCCGTGGTCTCCATTCCCGATGAGTACCTGGGCGAGCGCAGCTGCGCCTTCGTGATTCCGCAGGGCGAGCCGTTCAAGGCGCCGGCGCTGAAGTCCTGGATGCGCGGGCGCGGCCTGGCCGCGTTCAAGGTGCCCGACCAGGTCGTGTTCGTCGACAGTTTCGATACCACCGCGGTCGGCAAGATCAGCCGCCGCGAACTGCGCGCGCAACTGCGCGCGCGTCATCTGCAACAGACAGGAGGAACGCGCTGATGGCGCTGCCCCGTATCACCGATTACCCCTTGCCGACTGCCGCCGAGCTGCCACAGGCACGCGGCCCGTGGCGCCCGCAGCGCGATCGCGTCGCGCTGCTGGTACACGACATGCAGCGCTACTTCCTGGCTGCGTTCGACGCCGGCAACGCACCGCTGCGGCCGGCCGTGGACAACATCGCACGCCTGCTGGCGCATTGCCGCGCGCACGGCATTCCGGTGTTCTACACGGCCCAGCATGGCGACCAGGACCGCCGTGACCGTGGCCTGCAGGCCGACCTGTGGGGACCGGGCATGCGCCGCAGCGCCGACCATGAACCGATCATCGAGGCGCTGGCACCGCAGCCGGGCGAGCACGTGCTGGTCAAGCACCGTTACAGCGCGTTCCAGCGCAGCAACCTGGAGACGCTGATGCGGGCGCGCGGGCGCGACCAGCTGCTGGTGACCGGCGTGTACGCCCATATCGGCTGCACGGCGACCGTGGTCGAGGCGTTCCAGCGTGATATCGAGGCCTTCATTGCCGCCGATGCCGTGGCGGACTTCTCGCGCGCCGATCACGATCAGGCGCTGCACTGGATCGCGCGCACCAGCGGGGTGCCGATGACCACCGACCAGTTGCTGGAGGTGCTGTGATGGCTGCCACCGCTGAGATGCTGGATCTGGAGCGGATGCGTGCCGACGTGGCGCGCGTTCTGGAATGTACGCCTGCCGAGATCGGTGACGACGACAACCTGATCGACCTGGACCTGGACTCGATGCGCATGCTCGGCCTGGTCCTGGCCTGGGGCAACACCGGCCTGCCGATTGAGTTCTCGCAGCTGGCCGAACACACCACGCTGCGCCAGTGGTGGAACGTGGTGCAGACGCTGCAGGCCGCGCAGAACGCATGAACGCCGCTGCGCTGGCCACGCCGGTGGCATTGACCGAGGCCCAGACCGGACTGTGGTTTGCACAGCGGCTGGCGCCGGACAATCCGTCATTCAATACCGCGCACGCGGTGTGGATCGATGGCCCGCTGGACGTGACCGCGTTCGTTGCAGCGGCAGACCAGGCTGCGTTCGAAGCCCAGGCCTTTGCGCTGCGCTTTGCCGAAGGGGCCGATGGCCAGCCGCTGCAGTGGTACGACCCGGCACACGTGCCGCTGCTCTCGGTGCGTGATGTTTCCGCCGAAGCGGATGCTGCCGCTGCGGCACGCAGCCTGATGCACGCCGACCGGCTGAGCCCGGTCGACCCCGCCCGCGACCGGATCAGCCAACAGATGCTGCTTGAGCTGGGCGGGCAGCGCTGGGTCTGGTACCTGCGGGTGCATCATCTGGCGGCTGATGGCTATGGCATGGCGCTGTTCACCGATCGCGTGTGCGCGTTGTACGCCGGCCGCATGGGTGAGCCACTGCCGGGGCTGGCGGGCGTGCTGGCCGATGATGCCGCTTATCGTGCCGATCCGCGCCGCGCGCTGGCCGGGCAGTGGTGGCGTGAGCACATGCAGGGCGCACCGGCAGGCGTGGGCCTGGCCGGCACGCTCGCGGCCAGTGACGACGCGCTGCGCTGGGTGCAGCCGCTCGATGCGGCCTTCCGTGAGCAGCTGCTGCAGGCCTCTGTGCGTTGGCTGCAGCCCTGGCCGGATGTGCTGGCCGCGTTGTCGGCCGAGTACCTGCGGCGGATGAGCGCGGCCGATGAAGTGGTGCTGGGCGTGCCCTACATGGGGCGGCTCGGCAACGCGTCGGCGCGGGTGCCGGCGATGGTGATGAATGTGTTGCCGCTGCGCGTGGCGGCCGGCGAGGGCAGCGTGGAGGCCTTCACCCGCGGCCTGGGCCGGCAGCTCAGCCAGGGTCGCAAGCACGGCCGTTACCGCGGTGAGCAGCTGCGCCGGGACCTGGGCCTGGTCGGCGCGCAGCAGCGCCTGCACGGTCCGCTGGTGAATGTGCAGCCGTTCTACAAGCCGCTGGCGCTGACTGGCGTGCAGGCGACGCTGGAGGTGCTGTGCACCGGGCCGGTGGATGACCTGACGCTGGGCTTCCGTGGCGATGGCCAGGCGCTGCTGGATCTGGAAATCGAGGCCAATCCCGCGCTGTACAGTCGCGAGGATGTCGAGGCGCACGCGGCGCGGCTGCTGCATTTCGTATCGGCGGCGCTGCAGGCTGACGATATCGCAGCCGTGCCCCTGGCGACGCCCAAGGAGGCGCAGCAGGTGCTGCAGGAATTCAATGCCACCGCGCACGCGCTGCCGGAGACGACCCTGGTCGAGCTGCTGCAGCAGGGCATGGATCGGGACCCACACGCGCCTGCGCTGGTGTTCGGTGACGCTGCTTTGGATTACGCAACGCTGGAAGCGCGCAGTTTCGCGCTGGCTGCACAGCTGCGGGCGATGGATGTCGGCCCGGGCAGCGTGGTGGCGGTGGCATTGCCGCGCTCGCTGGAGCTGGTGATCGCTCTGGTCGCGGTGCTGCGCGCAGGCGCGGCCTACCTTCCGCTGGACCTGGCCCATCCCGATGAGCGGCTGGCACGTATTTTCGCGTCGGCACAGCCGGTGTGCGTACTGGCTGCGGCCGAGGATTCGGCGCGCATGACCGGCGTGCCGGTGCTCGCGCCGGAGCAGTGGACGGCGCTGAGCTTCGCCGCGCCATGGGCCGATCCGGCGCCCAGCGATGCGGCGTATGTGATCTATACCTCCGGTTCGACCGGCGAGCCGAAGGGCGTGGTCATCGAACATCGTGCCATCGTCAACCGCCTGCTGTGGATGCGCGAGCACTACAGCATCCGTGCCGACGACCGCGTGCTGCAGAAGACCCCGGCCACCTTCGATGTCTCGGTCTGGGAGTTCTTCCTGCCGCTGCTGTGTGGGGCCACCCTGATGGTCGCCGGGCCTGACGCGCATCGCGATCCCACCGAACTGGCGCGCTTGATCCGTGGGCATGGGATCACCACGGCGCATTTCGTGCCGTCGATGCTCGATGCCTTCCTCGCTGCGCCGGCTTCGGCAGGGCTGCAGCTGCGCCGGGTGTTCACCAGCGGTGAGGCGCTGGACGCATCGCTGCGCGATCGTTTCCATGGGCGCGTGCAGGCCGAGCTGCATAACCTGTATGGCCCGACCGAGGCCGCAGTGGATGTCAGCTACTGGCCGGCGTCGGCGCAGGATCGCTCGCGGCCGGTGCCGATCGGGTTCCCGGTCTGGAATACCCGCCTGTACGTGCTGGACGCGCGGATGCAGCCGGTGCCGATAGGCGTGGCCGGTGACCTCTACCTGGGTGGCGTGCAACTGGCACGTGGCTATCTCGGTCGCGATGACCTGACTACCGAGCGCTTCCTTGCCGATCCTTTCCTGCCGGGCGAGCGTATCTACCGCACCGGAGACGTGGCACGCTGGCGGCGCGATGGTGCGGTCGAGTACCTGGGCCGCAGCGACCACCAGGTGAAACTGCGCGGCCTGCGCATCGAGCTGGGCGAGATCGAGGCGGCACTGCGCGAGCTGCCTGGCATGGAGCGGGTGGAAGTGCTGCTGCGCCAGGATGCTCCCGGCGATGCGCGTCTGGTGGCCTATGTTCCAGCGGCGCATGCCGACGCCGTGACGCTGCGCAGCCACCTCGCCACGCGTGTGCCGGACTACATGGTGCCCTCGGCCTTCGTTGGTGTGGACCACTGGCCGGTGACCGCCAACGGCAAGCTCGATCGCAACGCGTTGCCGAAGCCACCGCAACTTGAAGTTGCCGGCTTGGCGCCGCGCACGCCGTTGGAACAGGAGCTGGCGTTGCTGTTCGCACAGGCGCTTGGGCGTGAGGCGCCGGTGGCGGTGGATGCGGACTTCTTCAGTCTCGGCGGTGACTCGCTGTCGGCGGTGCATCTGCTGCTGGCGATCGAGCAGCGCTGGCGCTGTGATCTGGGTCTGGGTGCCTTGTTTGCCCAGCCCACCGTGGCCGCGCTGGCCGTTCGCATTGCCGAGCCACCCGCGCTGGCCGATCACGCACTGGGGCCAGTGATCGCGCTGGCCGCGACCGACGCTGCCGGGCCCACGCCGCTGTTCGTGCTGCACCCGGCCGGGGGCATCGCCTGGAACTACCGCACCCTGGCCCGGGTACTGCAGCCGGCACGCCCGGTGTATGGCCTGCAGTCGCCGGCCCTGGACGCGCGGCTGCCGCTGCCGAGCAGCATCGAGGCGATGGCCAACGACTACGTACAGCGCGTGGTCGCATTGCAGCCGAAGGGGCCGGTGCATCTGCTGGGCTGGTCGGTGGGTGGCATCCTCGCCCAGGCGATGGCGGTGCGCCTGCATGAGATCGGGCGCGAGGTTGGCGAGCTGGTGCTGCTGGACGCTTATCCCAGCGAGTGCTGGCGGGCCGAGCCGGAACCCGATGCCATCGCTGCATTGCGGGCACTGCTGGCGATTGCCGGTCATGACCCGGATGCGCATCCGGAACTGGACAGCCGTGAACGCATTCTCGCGTTCCTGCGACGTGGTGGCAGTGCACTCGGCAGCCTGCCGGATGTGGTGCTCGATGGCGTGGTGCGCGCGGTGACCGGCACCAATCGATTGATCCGCGAACACATCCACCAACCGTTCGACGGCACGCTGGTGCACGTCCGCGCGGGCCGGGATCACCACGCGCGGCCGCAGCTGCAGTCGGCGTTGTGGCGGACCCACGCGCGCAAGGTGCAGGCGCTGGAACTGCCGTTCCTGCACGCCGAGCTGACCGGCCGCGATGCGGTGGCGCAGCTGGCGCCGTGGTTGTCGGCGCGGTTGCGCCAATGGGACGAGCAACAGGAGATCGCAACATGCAGTTGACCGGTTTTGAAGGCCGCGTGGCGTTGGTGACCGGTGCCGCCGGCGGCATCGGCGAGGCACTGGTACGGCTGTTGGCCGAGGCCGGCTGCACGGTGGTGGCGACCGATCGTGAGGCGCCACACGTGGCCGATACGCGGGTCAGGTCGTTCGCACTCGACGTGACCGACAGCGCAGCGGTGGACGCCCTGGTGGATCAGGTCGAATCCAGCATCGGGCCGATCACGCTGGCGGCCAGCGTGGCCGGCGTGCTGCACGTGGGCAGCGTCGCCGAGACCGGCGACGCCGACTGGCGCCGGGTGTTCGCGGTCAACGCCGACGGCGTATTCCACGTTGGGCGCGCCTTGGCGCGGGTGATGTCGCCGCGCCAGCGGGGCGCGATCGTTACCGTCAGTTCGAATGCCGCCGGTGTGCCGCGGCATGGCATGGCGGCGTATGCCGCGTCCAAGGCCGCCGCCACCATGTTCACCCGCTGCCTCGGGCTGGAGCTGGCGCCGCTGGGCATCCGCTGCAACATCGTCGCCCCGGGGTCCACGTTGACCCCGATGCAGACCGGCATGTGGCAGGACGAGCGCGGTGCCGAGCGGGTAATCGCCGGCAGCCTGGAGTCCTACAAGGCCGGCATTCCACTGCGCAAGCTGGCCACCCCCGAGGACATTGCGCACTCAGTGATGTTCCTGCTCTCGGAACAGGCCGGGCACGTGGCGATGAGCGACCTGTACGTGGACGGCGGCGCCACCCTGCGCGCCTGAGCCCCGACCGCCGCCTGCCGGCAGTGGTAGTGCCGGCCGCTGGCCGGCAATCCATAGTCCCGGTAGTGCCGGCCGCTGGCCGGCAACCCACAGCTCCGGTAGTGCCGGCCGCTGGCCGGCAACCTCATTCAACTTCAGACATCTCCCAACCTCCATCGAGGCATGGCCCGACAGCCAACGCCCAATGATCGACCCACCATGGCGCATGAGCAGCCATCGCCTCCGTCTGGGCCGTCACTCGATCATCGGCCAGTCCTACGTTCTGACAACCACGACACACCAGCGCCGCCGGCTCTTTGAAAGCGAAGCTGCAGCAGCATGTGTAATCGACCAGTTCCACTACATCGAACAGCGCGGGCTCGTAAAGTCACACGCATGGGTCGTCATGCCGGATCACGTCCACTGGATGTTCGAGCTGCGCGCAGCTCACCTTCCCGACATCGCGCGCCGGATGAAATCGTCGAGCGCGCTTGCGCTGAATCGCCTTGTGGGGCGTCGATGTACGGTCTGGCAGTCTGGCTACTTTGATCATGCCGTGAGGGCCGAGGAGTCGCTGGCGCAGCAAGCGCTGTACACCCTGGGGAATCCGGTGCGCGCCGGTCTTGCTGGGCAGATTGGCGAGTATCCGTATGCATGGTCGGCCTGGTTGTGATGCCGGCCAGCGGCCGGCACTACCAAAGCAAGGGCGAAGCGCAGCGCAGATTGCGTTCCGGCGCACAGAGCACCCTCGGTGGTAGTGCCGGCCGCTGGCCGGCAACCCCATGACCCGTGCGGAGATGCATGGCTGCCGGCCGGCAGCCGGCACTACCAGTCGATGTTCAGCACGGCCATTCGCTGTTCAGCGCCGCTTGCGCGCGCCTCGGCCGTGGTCGGTCTGGTTGTGATGCCGGCCAGCGGCCGGCACTACCACAGCAAGGGCGAAGCGCAGCGCAGATTGCGTTCCGGGACACAGAGCAGCCTCGATGGTAGTGCCGGCCGCTGGCCGGCAACCCCATGACCCGCGCGGAGATGCATAGCTACCGGCCAGCGGCCGGCACTACCAGTCAATGTTCAGTGCGGCCATTCACTGTTCAGTGCCGCTTGCGCGCGCCTCGGCCGTGGTCGGTCTGGTTGTGATGCCGGCCAGCGGCCGGCACTACCACAGCAAAGGCGAAGCGCAGCTCAGATTGCGTTCCGGCGCACAGAGCACCCTCGACGGTAGTGCCGGCCGCTGGCCGGCAACCCCATGACCCGCGCGGAGATGCATGGCTGCCGGCCGGCAGCCGGCACTACCAGTCGATGTTCAGCACGGCCATTCGCTGTTCAGCGCCGCTTGCGCGCGCGTCGGCGATGGTCGGTCCGGTTTGATGCCGGCCAGCGGCCGGCACTACCACAGCAAAGCCGAAGCGCAGCGCAGATTGCGTTCCGGCGCACAGAGCACCCTCGGTGGTAGTGCCGGCCGCTGGCCGGCAACCTCATGACCTGCGCGGAGTTGCCTGGC